>JBHEPC010000361.1:0-10705 GCA_046260475.1 Candidatus Krumholzibacteriia bacterium
TGGTGGACCTGCGCCAGTGAGCGAGACCTCCTTCAAGATGCAGACCCAAGGTGACGAGTGAACAAGTTGTCAAGTGAACGAACAAGAATTGAGCGAAAGAAGAGACAGCGCACCTCAAGGGAAGGGAACTTTTGTCTATGAGTCGCAAAGTGACTTTACTGGAAGCCCCCGGGGCCGTCAATAGGGTTTTGCAAAAAAAACAGGAACGGGGTGGATTTCCCGCCCCGTTCCCGTCTGCGCCGCCGGCGGCTCCGGTCCCCTACGCCTCGGCCGTCCCGATCGCCCCGAAATCGGCGTAACTGACGAAAAGGCCGTGGACTTCCCTCAGGAAGGCATGGCGGCGGGCCATCAACTCGGGGTCCTCCGAGTTGACCCGCACCGTGGCGAAGAACGCATCGATGGCCGGGCCGAATGACGACAGAATGTCAAAAACGGTGGTGGTGTCGCCACGATCGGCGGCCCGGGCCAGGGCGGCGGCCGCGGCGGCCACCTGGGCGAGCAGGGCCCGCTCGGCGGGCTCGGGCAGCCCGGCCAGGTCCTCGCCCGCCGCGCCGCGGCCGCCCTCCAGCCAGCGCCCGCGGCAGGCGGCCAGGCCGTCGGCCGCCAGCAGGTCGCCCTTGAGGATGTTGCGGCAGCGCTTGAAGCCGGTGGCCAGCTGCTGGAAGTCCTCCCGTTCCCGGTAGCCGTCCAGGGCGCGGATCCAGGCCAAGGCGTCCACCGGATCGGCCCAACGCAACGGCAGCACCGCCCGCACCAGCTCCGGTTCGCAGCCCATGGTCTCGGTGAACCAGCCTTCCAGCCGCGTGTGCACGAAGGCCTCGATCTCCTGCAGGGCCTGCCCGGGGTCCCGTCCGGGGGCGTAGCTCGCCACCTGGGCCAGGGCCTCCGCCAGCAGGCGCTGCAGGTCCACGCGCGCCCGGCGGTCCAGCAGGATGCGCACGACCGCCAGCACGTGGCGGCGCAGGGCGTAGGGGTCCTTCGCCCCCGTGGGCGCGAAGCCGGCCAGCCAGCAGCCGGCCACGGTGTCCAGGCGGTCGGCCACCGACAGCACGGCGCTGACCGGGTCGGCCGGAAGGACGCCCGCGGCCGAGCGCGGGTCGTAGTGGTGCTCGATGGCCCGGCAGACGGCCGGATCCTCCCCCGCCCGCTCGGCGTAGCGGGCGCCGATGAAGCCCTCGAGCTTGGTGAACTCCTTGCCGTCCTTGATCATCTCGCTCACCAGGTCGCTCTTGCAGAGGGCTGCGGCCCGGGCCAGGGCGGGCGGGGGCGGCCCCTCGCCCAGACCCCCGGTCCACAGCCGGTCGGCCAGCAGCCCCAGGCGCCGGGTCTTGTCCAGCACCGAGCCGAAGCCCTCCAGCCAGGTGACGTTGCCCAGCCGGGCCGCCCGCTGGTCCGGGCTCTCCCGCTGGTCGAAGGTCCAGTAGAAGAGGGCGTCGGCCAGCCGCGCCCGCAGCACCCGCTCGTTGCCGCGGATCACGTTCTGCAGGTGGTCCGGCCCGCCGTCCCGCACCGCGGCGAAGCGGGTCGCCAGGCCCTCGCGGTCCCGCCAGCCCACGCTGAAGTAGCGCTGGTGGGCCTTCAGCGCCGTGGCGATCACCTGGGGCGGCAGCTCGGCGTAGCGGTCGTCGTAGCTGCCCAGGAACGGGGTCGGGTGCTCGCACAGGAACACCACCTCCGTCAGCAGTTCGTCGTCCGCCAGCAGGACCGCCTGCGGGTCCCAGGCCGCCACCAGGGCGGCGTGGCCGTCGGCGATGACCCGCCGGCGCTCGTGGTGGTCCACCATGACGCCGGCCGTGCGCAGGGTCTCGACGTAGGCGCCCGGCGCGGGGATCGGCACCGCCCGGTCACTGGCCAGGGTGCGGTGGCCGCGGGAGGTGCGGCCCGCCTTTAGGTAGCCCACCTGCAGGGGCACCACCGCCTCCGCCAGCAGGGCCACCACCCACTGCAGCGGCCGCGGGTACTCCAGGTCGTGGTCGCCCCAGCGCATCACCTTGCGGTAGGGGATGCCCAGCACCGCCGCGGGCACCGTCTCGGCCAGGATTTCGGCGGCGCCGCGGCCCGGCTCGGTGCGCCGGGCCAGCAGGAACTCGCCCCGCTCGTCGCTGCCGCGGCCGCAGGCGGCCAGGTCCACCCCGGCCTTCTTCGCGAAGCCCAGGGCGGCGGGCGTCGGCGCGCCGTCGGGGCCGAAGGCCACCGCCACCGGCGGGCCCTTCAGCTCGAGCTCCCGGTCCGGCTGCACCAGGGACAGGCTGCCGATCAAGAGGGCCAGGCGGCGCGGCGTGGCCAGCACGCGCACGCCCTCGGCGGTCAGGTGGGCGGCCCGCAGGGCGCCCACCAGCCGCTCCTCGAGCGCAGCCATGGCCTCGGGGATGAAGCGCGCGGGGATCTCCTCGCTGCCGATCTCCAGCAGGAACGGCGCGGTGCCGGTCGGGCGGTCGGTCTGGGGGCTCATGCCGGATCCTTCGTCTGCAGCAGGGGGAAGCCCAGGGCCTCGCGGCTGGCCACGTAGGCCTTGGCCGCCTGGCGGGCGAGGTTGCGCACGCGGGCGATGTAGCCGGTGCGCTCGGTCACCGAGATGGCGCCGCGCGCCTCCAGCAGGTTGAACAGGTGGCTGCACTTGATGACCGCGTCATAGCCGGGATACACCAGGCCCGCCGCCAGGAGCGCGGCCGCCTCGGCCTCCTTGTCGTCGAAGTGGCGGCGGTACATGGCCACGTCCGCGTGCTCGAAGTTGAAGGCCGAGTACTCGCGCTCGAACTGGCCCATGACCTCGCCCCAAGTCAGGCCGCCGCCCCAGACCAGGTCCTTCACGTGGTCGCAGCCCTGGATGAACATGCACAGGCGCAGCAGGCCGTAGGTCAGCTCCACCGACACCGGCTGGCAGCGCACGCCGCCCACCTGCTGGAAATAGGTGAACTGGGAGACCTCCATCCCGTCCAGCCACACCTCCCAACCCAGGCCCGCGGCGCCCAGGGTGGGCGACTCCCAGTCGTCCTCGACGAAGCGGATGTCGTGCTCGGCGGCCTCGATGCCGATGGCGCGCAGGGACTCCAGGTAGATCTCCTGGCTGTCGGCGGGGTTGGGCTTGAGGATGACCTGGTACTGCAGGAACTGGTGCACCCGGTTGGGATTCTCCAGGTAGCGCCCGTCCTTGGGGCGCTTGCTGGGCTCGACGTAGGCCACCTGCCAGGGTTCGGGCCCGAGGGCCCGCAGGAAGGTGTTGGGGTTGAAGGTGCCCGCCCCCACCTCGCTGTTGTAGGGCTGGACGACCACGCAGCCGTAGTCGCTCCAGAACCGCTGCAGGCGGAAGATCATCTCCTGGTAGGTCATCATCCCCTTCGGTCCTTTCCGGCCCGCAGCAGGTCCAGCGCCGCGGGCAGCCGGTAGCCCGGCAGGTGGTAGCCCAGGAAGCGGTGCAGCAGGACGCCCGCCTCGCGGCGCACGCCCGGGTCCGCGCCGGCCGCGGCGGCCGCCGCCAGGTCCCCGGCGCCCAGGCGCCGCAGCAGCGCCAGGGTGGGCGGATCCACGGGCCGCGCCCCGGCGGCCGCGCCCGCGGCGGTGCAGCGGCCGCAGACCAGGCCGCCCTCGGCGGGCTGGAACCAGGCGCCGCCGGCCTCGCCGCCGGCGGGGTCGGCGCCGCAGCAGGAGCAGCGGTCCACCTGCGGCGCGGTGCCGTGGCGATCCAGCAGCCGCCACTCCAGGGCGAAGAACAGCAGGGCGGGCTCGCGGCAGGCGGGGGACGATAACATCCCCACGAACCGCTCGCAAACCCCGAACAGGAGCTCCTCGCCCGGCCCGCCCGGGCCGGCGGCGGCCGGCCGGCAGCGGTCCACCAGCTCCAGCGCCCCCAGCAGGTAGGCGCTGCGCTCGAGGGTCGCGCCCTCGGCCATGGGGTCGAGCACCACGCCGCCGCCCCGCAGGTACTGCAGGTCGCGGGCGGGGTCCAGGCCGAACTCCACGTTGACCAGGCGGCCCGGCTCGACCAGGGCCCGCAGGCGCGAGCGGGGCTGGCGCGCCCCCTTGGCCAGCACCTTGACGAAGCCCTGCTCCCGCACCAGCAGCGAGGCCACGGCGCTGGTTTCGCCGCAGGGCCAGGCCCGCAGCACCAGCGCGTCGCCGGCCGCGGACGGGCGCGTCAGCAGGCTCACGGCGCGCCGCCGTGCCCCAGGCTGAGCATCAGCGTGGCCAGGCCCAGGTAGATGGCCAGGCCAAAGAGGTCGTTGCTGGTGGTGATGAAGGGGCCGGTGGCGACGGCCGGGTCGGCACCCAGGCGGTGCAGCAGCAGCGGCGTGCAGGTGCCCACCATGCTGGCCATCAGGACCACCAGCAGCATCGACACCCCCAGCACCAGCGACAGGTACATGTTGCCGTTGACCAGGTAGGAGACCCCCACCAGGCTCACGGCCACGGCCAGCCCGATCACCAGGGAGGTCGCCATCTCCCGCAGCACGTGGCGGCCCACGTGGAAGAGGGCCAGTTCGCCCGTGGCCAGGCCGCGCACCACCACCGACGAGGTCTGGATGCCCACGTTGCCGGCCAGGGCCATGATCACCGGGATGTAGAAGGCCAGGGTCACCATGGTCTGCAGGCTCTGCTCGAAGTGGCGCATCACCAGCACCGCCCCGAACTGGCCCAGCAAAGCCCCCAGCAGCCAGGGCAGGCGCGAGCGGGCCACGCGCAGCGCCGACTGCTCGCCGAACTCGGCCACGCTGACGCCGGCCAGGCGGGAGATGTCCTCGGTGGCCTCCTCCTCCAGCACGTCCATGATGTCGTCGGCGGTGATGCGCCCGACCATGCGCCCCCGGTGGTCCACCACCGGCAGCGAGATCAGGTCGTGGGTCATGAAGTAGCCGGCCACGTCCTCCTGGTCCAGGTCCACCTCGACGTACAGGGGGTCGGGCTCCATCACCTGCCCCACCGGGGCGTCGCGGTCCGCGACCAGCAGGCGGATCAGGGGCAGGCGGCCCACCAGCCGGCCGCGGTCGTCCAGCACGAAGACGAAGTGGGTGTTCTCCAGGTCGTCCTCGTCGCGCGTCTTGAGCAGGGCGATGGCCTCGCCGCAGCTCTGGTCCGCGCGGCAGGCCACGAACTCCTTGTCCATGATCCCGCCGGCGGACTCGGGCGGGTAGCCCAGCAGCTCGCTGACTTCGGCGCGCTCCTCCTCGTCCATCGCCGCGAGGATCTCCTGGGCCCGGCGGGCGTCGAGCTCGCCCAGCAGGTCGGCGCCCTCGTCCGAGGGCATCTCCTCGATGATGTCGGCGATGGCGTCCACGTCCAGCAGGTCGAACAGGACGCTCAGGCTGCGGTTGTCGATCTCGCCCAGGACGTAGGCCAGGGGGTCGGGCGGCAGGTTGCGCAGGACCGCGGCGGTGTCGTCCATGTCCAGCGGCCGCACCACCTCGGCGAGGTCGCCGGGCGAGAGGGACAGGGCCAGGGCGCGCACGCCGTCGGTGTCCTGCTGCTCCAGCAGCGACAGCAGCAGCTGGCGCACCTGGTGGCGCGCCGCGTCGAGGTTCGCCGGGTCCAGCACGCGCTCTTCCGGCCGCAGCTCGTCGCCCTCGGCCCCGGCCGGCTTCCCGGTCACCGTATCGTCGTGTTCGCGCTCAGTCACCTGCGGGCTCCTTTGCCGTCTCGGCCAGCTCGCGTCCCGCCGGCGTGACCAGCAGGGTGCGGGCGTCCGCGGCGATCTGCGCCGCCTGCGCCACGGTCATGACCGAGCCGCCGGAGACGATGATCTTGATGGCCTCCTCCACGCTGACCCTGACCTCGCGCAGGTCCTCCCGCGGCACCAGCAGCAGGAAGCCCGAGGTGGGGTTGGGCGTGGTCGGCAGGAAGACGTTCACCAGCGGGTTGGCCGCCTCGTCGCGGGTCACCAGGCCCACCGAGAAGATCCCCGGCCGCGGGTACTCGAACAGCACCACCCGCTGGAAGGCCGTGCGCTTGTCCTGCAGGAACACCGAGGCGATCTGCTTGGTGCCCGAGTACATGCTCTTGACCACGGGGATCCGCTGCACCGCCCGCTCCACCAGCCGCAGCAGGGCCAGGCCGAAGAGGCTGCGGGTAAGCAGGCCGACCAGCACGATCAGCAGGAAGAAGACCACCACGCCGGCGAAGGTAAGGAAGAAGTCGGGGTAGGTCTCGCTCAGGCCGGGCAGGCGCTGCAGCCAGGGCCGCATGGTGCTCGAGACCCTCCCGTAGACGAGCCACAGGATCCACAGGGTGATCGCCAGCGGCGCCACCGCCAGCAGCCCGGTCAGGAAGTGCTTGCGCAGGAAATTGAGCACCGTCCGTCCCTCCGGCCCCGCGGGCCCCGTCTCAGCCGCCGCGCCGCCGCGCGTGCCCCGGCAGCGGCGCGTCCGACTCCAGCAGCACGCGCACCATGCGCTGGTCCTCCACCTTCTCCACCGTGACGTGGTAGCCGCCCACCTCGATGCGGTCGCCCTTGTCGGGAACGTTGCCCGCGGCCTCGTAGATCAGGCCGCCCAGGGTCTCGCTGGTCTCGGCCCCGTCCACGTGCGCCAAGGCCACGCCCAGGATCTCCTCCAGGTCCTCCAGGTCGATCTTGGGGTCCAGCCGCACCCGCCGGTCGTCCAGCCAGGTCAGCAGCTCCTGCTCCTCGTCGAACTCGTCCTCGATCTCGCCGACGATCTCCTCGATCACGTCCTCGAGGGTCACCAGGCCCGCCGTGCCGCCGTACTCGTCGATGACCACCGCCATGTGGATCCGCTTGCTGCGGAACTCGTCCAGCACCTCGTCGATCTTCTTGCTTTCGGGCACGAAGTACGCCGGACGCACCAGCTCGGCCAGGGTGCGGCCGCCCCCGGTGAAGCGGCCGTCCTCCACCAGGCGCAGCAGGTCCTTGGAGTAGAGGATGCCGATCACCCGGTCCACGCCGCCCCGGTAGACGGGGATGCGCGAGTGCCCCTCCTCGATCACCGCCGGCAGCGCCGTCGCCGCGTCCGCGTCCCCGTCCAGGACGACCATGTCGATGCGCGGGACCATGATCTCGCGCACGGCGCGGTCGTGGAACGAGAAGATGGACTCGATCATGTCCCGCTCGTCCTCGTCCAGGGCGGCGTCGTCGCCCTCCTCGGCCATCAGCGAGCGGATCTCGCCGGCCGACAGGTGGGGCTGCGCCTCGGCGGCCCACAGGGTGTCGTCCAGGCGATCCATCACCACCAGCATCAGCGCCGCCCAGGGCCGCAGCAGCCAGCTGAGCGGGTACACCAGGCCGCCGACGGCGCGGGCGTAGCCGCGGAAGGTGCCCGCCGCCAGCCGCTTGAACGCCAGGCCGCCCAGGCTCCAGATCAGCAGCGCCGACACGGCGTAGGCGACGAAGAAGCGGCCGTCCAGCTTCCCGCCCCAGATGGTGGCCAGCACGCTGCCCCAGGCGAAGCTGCCCAGCAGGGTCAGCAGCAGGTAGAGGGTGCCGACCGTGACCTGGAACCGGCGCGGGTGCGTCACCATGTCGCGCAGGACCGGGCCGAGGGTCTCCTTTTCCAGCAGCCCGTTGGCGTGCAGGCCGCTGATCCGGTAGTGGGCCGTCATCAGGCCGCCCATGAGCATGGCGCCCAGCCAGGCACCCAGGGCCAGGGCCCCCGTGCCCGCCGGGGCGATCCAGGCCGACGCGATCTGTGCGGACGCCGAGCCGTCCATCGGGACATCAGCTCCTTTCCCGCAGCGGGTGAGGCAGGCCCTGTCCGGCCAGCAGGCGCGCCTCCACCGCCTGCATGGCCTCGCGCTGAGGCGCCGTGTCGTGGATCCAGCCCAGGACGTGCAGGCAGCCGTGCACGACCAGCAGGGGCCATTCGTGGTCGACGTCCCAGCCCATGCGGCGGCAGCGGCCGTCCACGAAGGCCGGCGCCAGCACCAGTTCGCCCACCGTGGCCGCGTCCGCCTCCGCGGGCGTCAGCGCCTCGACCCAGAGATCGACGGCCGCCTCGCCCCCGCCGGCGGGCAGGTCCGGGTCCCCCGGCCCCTCGCTCTCCAGGTAGGAGAAGGAGAGCACGTCGGTCACGCCGTCGCCGCCGCGGAAGTCGCGGTTCAGCTCGGCCATGTCCGTGTCGTCGAGCAGGACCACGTCGATCCGCCAGCCGGGGACGCCCAGGCCGGCGGCCAGGGCAGCGCAGGCGGGCCAGGCGCGCCGGCCCGCCGCCCACGGATCGGGTTCCTGCCGCGGCCGGCGGCGCCGCTCGACCAGGTTCAGCTTCACGTCTTCGTCTTCCGTTCAGCGCGGCGTTCGCCGCCGCGCTCGGCCTCGCGCTCGCGCTGGCCCGGGTACTGGATGCGCGCGTGGTGGATGCCCACCAGCAGCGGGATGAAGGCCTCCCGGGTGCGGGCCAGGTCGCTGAGCGAGAGATTCGACTCGTCCAGCTCGCCGCTGAGCATGCGCTTGTCGATGATCTGCTTGGTCACCTCGCGGATGCGCCCGGGCGTGGGCTTGGCCAGCGAGCGCGTGGCCGCCTCGGTGGCGTCGGCCAGCATCAGGATCGCCGTCTCCCGCGAGCGCGGCCGCGGGCCGGGATAGCGGAAGTCGTCCACCTTCACGGTCTCGTTGCCGTCGGCCTCGAGGGCCTTGTGGTAGAAGAACTCCATGACCATGGTGCCGTGGTGCTCGGGAATGAAGTCGATCACCTGCCGGGGCAGGCGCCACTTGCGCGCCAGCTCGACGCCCTCCTTGACGTGGGCGGCGATCACCAGGGCGCTCATGCTCGGGCTCAGCTCGTCGTGCTTGTTGAAGTCCGGACGCTGGTTCTCCACGTAGTACTCCGGCTTCTGCATCTTGCCGATGTCGTGGAAGAGCGCGCCGACCCGCACCAGCAGGGCGTTGGCGTCGACGGCCCGCGCCGCGTGCTCGGCCAGCTGCCCCACCACCTGGCTGTGGTGGTAGGTGCCCTGGGACTCCAGGGCCATGCGCTGCAGCAGCGGGTGGTTCAGGTCCGACAGCTCCAGCAGCGTCAGGTCCGAGCAGACCCCCACCAGGGGCTCGACCACCGGCAGCAGGAACAGCCCGAAGGCCACCGAAAGCACGGGCACGAACAGGCCCACCAGGTAGGCGCCGCCCGTCGGCCGGCCGCCGCCCGGTTCCACCAGCGCCTGCAGCACGATCATCAGCAGCGACAGCGCCGTCAGTAGCACGATCGTCTGGTAGAACTGGCTGCGCTTCTGGATGCGCCGCACCGAAACGACCGTCGCCATGCCCACGACGAACCAGGCGAAGACGTGCAGCGCCGCCACCTGCGGCAGCACCGCCAGCAGCGCCAGGGCCAGCAGGGTGGTCATGTAGCCGACGCGTCCCTTCAGCAGCACCGTCGACAGCAGCGACAGCAGCACGATGGGCACGGCCATGTGCCCCAGCGCCGGCCGGTCCAGGGCCACCGCCGCCCCGCCCAGGAACATCCCCAGGATGACCGTCTGCGCCGCCAGCAGGCGCGGCCGCCGCTGGGCCGGTTGCAGGTGCACGTGGCCCATCCAGCCGAACAGCCCCAGCACCAACGCCACCAGCAGGGCGCGCCCCACGCCCCGGGTCCAGAGGGCGCCGGCCTCCTCGCCGCCGCCCCGGGAGAGGATCAGCGATTCCAGCTGCTCCAGGTACAGGGCCTGCTGCTCGGTCACGCGCACGCCCTGGTCGATGATGCGCTCGCCGGAGATGAACTCCCGCCGCGTCGGCACCGTCTCCCGGGCCGCCAGGCGGCGCATGTCCGTCTCGGCGGCGTTGTAGACCAGGTTGGGGCTCACGAAGTGGCGCATCACCGCGGCGGCGTCGACGGCCTCCACCGGCGGCAGCCCCGCCGCCCGCAGCTCCGCCGTCAGGCGCTCCCCCAGGTCGGCCTGGGCCGTGATGCGCGCGCGGTCACGCAGGGACTCGGACCGCTCGCCCGCCACCACCACCCGGTCGTAGCGGCCCGGCGGCAGGATGTCCGCCACACCGCCCCGCAGCACCTCGCGCCAGGCGCGCTCCAGCCGCAGCACCAGCGAGTCGGGCTCCGCCGCGCGCAGCAGCCGCTGCAGGTCGCCCTGCTCCACGCCGGGGAACTGCAGGGCCAGGATGGCGGCCCGATCGGCGACCGCCGCGCGCGGGTCCGCCAGTTCGACCGCCAGCGCCGCCAGCCAGACCTCCATGCGGGCCCGGCCGACCTGGCCGCCGGGCTCCGGCAGCACCCGCAGCACGGGCGGCTCGACCACCACCCGCTCCAGGCGCCGCATCTGCACGTCCGTCTCCAGCAGCGGGGCCTCGAAGGAGAAGGGGGCGCGGATCTCGCGCTCGGCGATCTCGCCCAGGCGCGGAAACTCCGCGACGAGGCGGGGCAACGGGGGGAACAGCACCAGGTGCAGGATCAGCACCACGCAGCCGGCGCCGGCGGCCCACCAGGGGCCGTAGTCGCGGCCGGGCGCGGCCGCCGCGCCGGGCTTGGCGGTGCCGCCGGACTTCGCGGACGGGGCCTTGGCCGCGCCCGCTTTGGCCGCGCCCGTCCTGCCCGCACCGGCGCCCGGACGCGTCTCGCGCGCCCCGCCGTCGCGGGTCAGCAGTTCGCGCAGCCGCAACCACCACATCGTTCCACCGCCGTCCTTGTCCCGGCGCCGCGCCGCGGCGAAGCGCCTATCTGCCGTCGGTCGTGACGCCGGCCGCCTCGAAGGCGTCGACGATGCGCCGCACCAGGGGGTGCCGCACCACGTCGCCGGTGCCCAGGTCCACGAAGGCGAT
>JBHEPC010000205.1:0-7712 GCA_046260475.1 Candidatus Krumholzibacteriia bacterium
AGGCACCCCGGCGAACACCCGGTTCAGCTCCACGTAGGGCCCGTACATGCCCAGGCCCGCCCTGACCGGCTTGCCGCTCTCGGGATCGGTGCCGATCACCCGGGGCAGGCTCAGCAGCTTCAGGGCGTACTCGAGGGTGATGGTGGTGATGTCGGTGTCCTTGCCCAGGCCCACGCGCTTGGGCTTGCGGTCGCCCTCGGGGTCCCCCAGCTGCAGGTACGGGCCGTAGGGGCCAACCTTGGCGTAGATGGGCTTGCCCGTCTCCGGGTCGTGGCCCAACGGCTTGTCGGCCTGGGCGCCCGTTTCGAGCAGGTCCTGGACCTTCCGTTCGTCCAGTTCGTCGATCAGCAGGTCCACCGGGATGGTGGCGCGGCGGTCGGGATGGCCCTCGACCTCCACGTAGAACCAGGTGCGGCCGATGCGCAGGACGATGCGCCCACCGGTCACCGGATCGGTGCCCACCGGGATGCGCGGGAAGTCGATGCGTTCCAGCTCGCGGGCGATGGTCGCCTCCAGGCCGGGGTCGTCGTCCTCGCCCCGCCAGAAGGCGTCCAGGAACTCGACCCAGTCCACCTCGCCTTCGGCGATGCGGTCGAGGTCCTCTTCCATGCGCGCCGTGAAGCGGACGTCCACGTAGTGCCCGAAATGGTTGCGCAGCAGGTGGGTCACCGCGATGCCCATGTAGGTGGGCAGCAGGGCGCCCCCCTTCTTGGTGACGTAGTCCCGGGCCTGGATGGTCGAGATGACCGGCGCGTAGGTGGACGGGCGGCCGATGCCCTCCTCCTCCAGCTTGCGGATCAGGGAAGCCTCGGTGTAGCGGGCCGGCGGCTGGGTCTCGTGGCGCACGGGCACGACGGTGGGGATCGCGATGGTGGGGGTGCGGGCTACCGATTCACTCGCGGCGCCGCCGATGCGCATGCCCTCGGCCAGCTCCGGCAGCAGGGCGTCCCGGTCCTGGTCGCCGTAGACCCGCAAAAAGCCGGGGAAGGTGACGATGGAGCCGTTGGCCCGGAAGACCAACTCGCGCCCGCCGGCTACCACCGCGAAATCGACGGCGGTCTTGTCCAGCTTCGCGTCGGCCATCTGGGAGGCCACGGTGCGGTTCCAGATCAGGCGGTAGAGGGCCAGATCCTCCGCCTCCAGGTAGGCCGCCATCTGCTCCGGGGTGCGGCGCACGTCCGTGGGCCGGATGGCCTCGTGGGCCTCCTGGGCGCCCTTGGCCTTGGTGCGGTAGCGGCGCGGACCCTCGCTGTACGTGTCGCCGTAGGTCCCGCGGATCAAACGTTCGGTCTCGGTCAGGGCCTTCTCGCTGAGGGTCAGCGAGTCGGTGCGCATGTAGGTGATCAGGCCTTCGCGCTCGCCGCCGCCCAGGGCCACGCCCTCGTACAGGCGCTGGGCGATGCGCATGGTGCGCTGGGGCGACAGCCGCAGCCGCCCGCTCGCGGCCTGCTGCAGGGTCGAAGTGGTGAACGGCGGCGCCGGGCGCTGGGTCGTCTCCTTGCGCTCGACCGCGGCCACGGTCCAGGGCACGGCGCCCCGCGCGGCCTCGGCCAGCTGCGCGGCCAGCTGGTCGCCCAGGTGGAAGCGCTTGTCCGCCTCCTTCAGCAGCCCCGTGTCCGGGTCGAAGTCCTTGCCCCCGGCCAGGCGCACGCCGTCGACGGCGGTCAGGCGGGCGGTGAACTCCAGGTCCTGTTGGCCTGCGGCCGTCCGCACCAGCTGGGCCTCGACGTCGCAGTAGGCGGCGACCTTGAAGGCCTGCCGCTCCTCCTCGCGCTCGACCACCAGGCGCACGGCCACGCTCTGCACGCGGCCCGCCGAGAGCTTGCCGCGCACCTTCTTCCACAGCACGGGCGACAGCGAGTAGCCGAACAGGCGGTCCAGGATGCGCCGGCTCTCCTGGGCCCGCACCAGCTGCATGTCCACCTCGCGGGGCCCGGCCAGGGCCGCCTCGATCGCCCCCTTGGTGATCTCGTGGAAGGTGATGCGGCGGACGGGGATCTTCGGCTTCAGCTCCTCGAGCAGATGCCAGCTGATGGCCTCGCCCTCGCGGTCCTCGTCCGTCGCCAGCAGCACCTCGTCGGCCTTCTTCAGCAGCTTCTTCAGCTCGGCCACGTGTTTGCGGCTGTCGGGGGAGACCACGTAGATGGTGGCGTAGCCGTCGTCGGGGTCGACGCCCAGGCGCGACCAGGGCTTGCCCTTGTGCTCGGCCGGGATCTCGGCCGCGCTGCCGGGCAGGTCGCGGATGTGCCCGAAGCTGGCGGCCACCTCGTACTCCTTGCCCAGGAAGCGCGAGATGGTGCGGGCCTTGGCGGGGGACTCGACGATGATCAGCTTCACGGACGTTCCTTCCGGCGGTCGCCCCGGGGCGACGGCGGTGTTCAGGGACCCGGCACGGCGCGACCCGGCTGCTGGCGGTCAGCGGCCGGGCCGGATCGCCGCGACGCGCGGCGGGCGGCGGTCAATGGACCCAGGACTGGCCGTCCGAGACGCCTCCGGTCATGCCCGGCCGCTGGGGCCGGAAGAGCACCTGCTCGATGACCATCTCCAGGTCCTCCACCTCCAGCGGACGCATGGCGATGAAGGAGGCGTACTGCAGCAGGGCCTCGAGCTGGGCCTTGTCGATCTGGGAACGGTCCTGCAGGCCGATCAGCCAGGCCAGGGCGTCGCGCGTCAGGTACTCCTGTTCGGCCTCGCCCCACAGGCGGAAGGCCTCGCGCGACGGCGGTTCCGGCAGCGGCTCGCGGGTCCAGGCGGGGCGCTCGGCCCAGTTCCACTGGCCCTCGATCCAGTCCAGGAGGTCGTGCATGTCGTCCTCCTCCAGGCCGGCCTTCTCGGCGCGATCCTGGACACGGGACTTCACGGACGCCGGCCCGCCCCCCCCCGCCGAGAGGGCGTCCAGCAGGATGATCAGCATCTGCTTCAACCGGTTGCGGTCCTGTTCCATACCTCATTCCGATCCCGGACCGGCCGGGCAGGCGACACGCCGGCCCCGGTCGCGCCAAACCTAGCACCGGTCCCCCGGGGCGGCAAGGCCGGTCCGGCCGCGGGTCCTATTCCGCCGCCCCGCAGCACTTCTTGTACTTCCGGCCGCTGCCGCAGGGGCAGGGGTCGTTGCGGCCCACCTTGGGCTCCTCCCGTTGCACCGGGCGGGCGGCCATGTGGTCCCCGGCCGGGCCCGCGGGCCGGCTGCCGGCGGGCGCCGCCGCCGGACCCGCCTGGGTGGGGTTGTCGTAGGCCGAGGCATCCTGGTGGTGGGCCTGCATCCGGGACACCGCCGGCGCCCGCGGCGGCGGCGGCGGGGCCAGCTCGGCCCGGAAGAACAGACTCACCGTCTGGCTCTCCATGCGCTCCATCATGTCCTGGAAGAGGCGGAAGCTCTCGCCCTTGTACTCCACCAGGGGGTCGCGCTGGCCGTAGGAGCGCAGGCCGATGCCGCTGCGCAGCATGATCAGCTCGTTGAGGTGGTCGCGCCAGTTCTCGTCCAGGACCTGGATGACCACGAACTTCAGCAGCTGCGCGGTGATCTCCGGGCCGAGACGGTCGGCCTTGGCGTCGAAGCGCTCGAGGGCGGCGGTGGCCAGCTTCTCCTGCAGGGCCTCCCAGCCCGCCTCCAGGTGCTCGTCCGGCTCCAGGGGCAGCGGGGCCAGCACGAGCCCCTGGTAGCGCAGGGCCAGGTCCTCGATGTTCCAGTAGTCCGGGGCCTGGTCCTCGGGGCAGCAGGCGGCGAAGATCGTGCGCACGCCGCTGTCCACGTAGTCGCGCAGGCGCTCGGTCAGGTCCTCGCCGGTCAGGGCGTCGCGGCGCAGGCCGTAGACCACCTCGCGCTGCTTGTTGACCACATCGTCGTACTCGAGCAGGTGCTTGCGGATCTCGTAGTTGCGGGTCTCGACGCGGACCTGCGCCTTCCCGATGGCCTTGGTGACCATCGAGTGGGTGATGACCTCGCCCTCCTGCACGCCGAGGCGGTCCATGACCTTGACGATGCGCTCGGGGCTGAACAGGCGCATCAGGTCGTCCTCCAGCGAGAGGAAGAAGATGGCCTGGCCCGGGTCGCCCTGGCGGCCGGAGCGGCCGCGCAGCTGGCGGTCGATGCGGCGGCTCTCGTGGCGCTCGGTGCCGATGATCTGCAGGCCTGGCACCTGTTCCTCGTGCATCTCGGGCGTGAGGTTCGGGTCCTCGGTCCAGCGCTCGGGCAGCTGCAGCACGCCGGGCGCCAGCTTGATGTCGGTGCCGCGGCCGGCCATGTTCGTGGCGATGGTCACGCCGCCGATGCGCCCGGCCTCGGCGACGATCTCGGCCTCCATCTTGTGGTGCTTGGCGTTCAGCACGTTGTGGTTGATGCCGCGCAGGCGCAGCAGGCGGCTCAGCAGCTCGCTCACCTCGACGGTCGTCGTGCCCACCAGCACCGGCAGGCCCAGCTTGTGCAGCCGGTCCACGTCGTCGACGATGGCCTTGTACTTCTCCTTCTTCGTCTTGTAGATGACGTCGTCCAGGTCGGCGCGGGCGATGGGCCGGTGGGTGGGGATGACCACCACGTCCAGGCCGTAGATGCCGCCGAACTCGGCCTCCTCCGTCTCGGCGGTGCCGGTCATGCCCGAGAGCTTGTCGTACATGCGGAAGAAGTTCTGCACCGTGACCGTGGCCAGGGTCTGGGTCTCCTTCTGGACCGTCACGCCCTCCTTGGCCTCGAGGGCCTGGTGCAGGCCGTCGCTGAAGCGCCGTCCCGGCTGCAGACGCCCGGTGAAGGTGTCGACGATGACCACCTTGCCCTCCTGGATGACGTACTCGACGTCCTTCTCGTACAGGGAGTAGGCCTTCAGCAGCTGGTCGACGTTGCTGATCATCTCGTTCTTCAGGGCGTATTCCTGCTCGATGGCGGCCATCCGCTTCGCCTTCTCGGCCGCGTCGAGGTCCGGGTCGCCCTGGATGGCGCCCGCCGTCTCGGCCAGGTCCGGCAGCACGAAGAAGTCCGCGTGGTCGCCGGCCATGATCTCGCGTCCGCGCTCGGTCAGGTCCACCGAGTGGTGCTTCTCCTCCACCACGTACAGCAGGTCCTCGTCCGCCTCCCACATGGCCTTGTCGCGCATGTAGGCCTCCTCGGTGCGCTGGATCGTCTCCTGCACGCCGGGGATCTGGCGGATCTTGGCGAAGCGGGGGTTCTTGGGCGCGCCACGGCTGATGCGCAGCAGCTTGAGCGACGTCTCCGGGTCGATGTCCACGTCGTCGCCCTGCAGGGCCGGCCGCAGCTTGCGCTCCACCTCGCCCAGCCAGTCGTTGACGATCTTCAGCTGCTGGCGCACCACCTTCAGCACCGGCGGGTTCAACTCCGTGAACTGGTGCGTGGACTTGTCCACCGCGCCGGAGATGATCAGCGGCGTGCGGGCCTCGTCGATCAGCACCGAGTCCACCTCGTCGACGATCGCGTAGTGGAACTCGCGGTGCACCAGGTGCTCCGGGTGCATCACCATGTTGTCGCGCAGGTAGTCGAAGCCGAACTCGTTGTTGGTGCCGTAGGTGACGTCGCAGGCGTAGGCCAGGCGGCGCTCCTGGGGGGTCATCTCGCCCAGGATGAAGCCGACGCTGCAGCCCAAAAAGCGCAGGACGCCGCCCATCCATTCGGCGTCGCGGCGGGCCAGGTAGTCGTTCACCGTGACCAGGTGGGCGCCGCGGCCCGGCAGCGAGTTCAGGTACAGCGGCATGATCGCCACCAGGGTCTTGCCCTCGCCCGTGGCCATCTCGGCGATCTTGCCCTGGTGCAGGACGATGGCGCCCATCAGCTGCACGTCGTAGGGGACCATGTCCCAGACCTGGTCGGTCCCCCACACCACCCAGGAGGCCTTGCGCTCGGCCAAACGGCGGCACGCTTCCCACACCACGCCGTAGGCCTCCGGCAGCAGGTCGTCCAGGGACTCGCCGTCGGCGTGCCGCTGCGCGAACTCGTCCCGCTTGGCACGCAGGGCGTCGTCGTCCAGGTCGGCATAGGCGCCCCGCGCCTCCTTGATGCGGTCCACCAGGGGCTGCAGGCGGGACACGTCCCGCTTCTTCTTGCCGAACACGTTTTCCAGGAAACCCAAGAGGCCGGTGGCCATCGAGCTTACTCCTCGGCTGGGAGCCCGGCGCCCGGGGCGGCGGCCTCCGTCAGGATCCAGTCGTAGAGGTCGCGGTCGACCAGCACCTTCTCCACGTAGCCGCGGGTCTCGGTGTAGCCGATCCAGGCGAGGAAGAGGCGCCGCGAGGCACCGTCCCCCAGTTGGCGATCCCAGCGCTCCACCGCCCCGGGGCCGGCGTTGTAGGCGGCCAGCAGGCGGTAGGGATCGCCCCCGTAGCGCCGGCGGCTCTCCGCGACCAGGGCCGCACCGCGGGCGATGGCGACCCCGGGGTTGCTCCAGTGGCCGGCACCGGGCACCGCGCCCCGCTCCGGGTAGTGGAAGGGCATGATCTGCATCCAGCCCAGGGCGCCGGCCCGCGAGCGGACGGCCGGCTCGAACAGCGACTCGTTGCGGGCGATGGCGAGCAGGAGGGCCGGGTCGTCGCCGGCCTCGAGCAGGGCGTCCAGCACCGGTCCCCGGGCGGGCAGGGGGTAAAGGAAACGCCTTTTCTCGTCCCGCGTCAAACCCGTTCCGGGCAGCACGCTCGCCACGCCCAGGGTCCCGCGCATGTCCCCCAGGAAGAGAGCGGCCCCCAGCAGGGCGTGCAGGTCGGCCTGGCTGCCCCGCAGGCGCGCGGCCAGCTCCGGCACCGGCGAAGGCCCAGGCGGCGTGGCGCCGCCCGTGCGTCGGTGCACGTCCTGGTCCAGGGCCCAGGCTGCCAGCCGGGGGACGACCCCCGCGTGGCGGGACAAGCGGCCCAGGGCGGCGGCCAGCAACCCGGCCTCGTCGGCGGCGGTCCGCAGGTCGGCCCCGTAGGCGGCGGCCGCCGCCCGCCGCAGGTCCGCCACCTCGGTCGTTTCCGCCAGGGCCAGGCCCCAGCGCCGCCACAGCGCCCAGGGCGGCGCCGCAGCCGCCGCCGCCAGGCGGGCCCGGTCCGCCGCCACGGCCGGGCGGGCGTCGGCCGCCGCCCCGTTGCGCACGGCCAAGCGCAGGCGGTCCACCCGGTCGTCGCCCTGGGCCGCGGGCGGCGTCCCCTCCAGCCAGGACGCCAGCAAAAGGACGCTCCAGCGGAAGCGCTCGTCCTTGACGACGGCCGCCTGGTCCCGGGCCAACGCGAGGATGTCCGCGGCGTCCCGGGTCCGCTGCTTGGCCAGGGCCAGGACGAAGGCCTGCTCCGCCCAGGTGCGCACCAGGCCGCTCGGACCCGACGCCACCTCGGGCCGGGCCGCGAGGTCCAGGGCGCGCTGCAGGTCCGCCAGGCCGGCGGGCCACTGGTCCGCCAGCAGGCGCCGCTCGGACGCGCGCCGCCACAGATCCATCCGCCACACCGCAGCCAGGTCGGGGCGGCCGGCAAGGCTCTCGTAATGGTCCGCGTCGCCCGGCTGCAGCCGGCGCTGGCCGCGGGTCCACCAGCTTTGCAGTCGCTCCGGCCCCGGCGGGTCGGGCCAGCGGACGAAATGTTCCGCCAGGTCCGCGCGCGGCAGGACCACCGCGCCCAGGGCCGACCGCACCTCGGCGCTGAACGGCGCCTGCGCCAGGTCCTGCGCTTCCAGCCAGGTGCGCGCCACGCCGCCCAGCTGCAGGGCCGTCCCGTCGTCCGCGTGGGGACCGAAGAGCGGCAGG
>JBHEPC010000257.1:0-4349 GCA_046260475.1 Candidatus Krumholzibacteriia bacterium
TCAGGCGGTGAACCATCGGCGCGGGTGCGCCGGAGCCGTCACCCACCCCGGCCACGACGCCCGCGTCCCAGTAGATGTCGTCGAGGGCGAACTCGCAGGCGGTGCCGTTCTCCTCGAGGATGACGAAGGCGTAGCTGAGCATGCGCAGGTCCATGGCCGTGCCGCGGATGTCGGCCACCGGGATGGCGGCCTGGCCCCACTGCCCGTCGCGGACCAGGCCGAAGGTCGTCTGGTGGGCGGGGAAGGAGACGTAGGACTGGTTGCCCCAGGCGTCGATGATCCCGATCTTGAACGTGACGTGGGCCGGGATCCTGATGCGGAACTTCAGGTGGCCGGCGCCGAAATCGAACAGGTTCAGCGGCTGGATCGCCATGATGCCCGCCCCGAACCAGCCCCGCCCGGCCGTCTGCCAGGACAGGACGTTGTCGCCCTCGTACGGCGGGATCGTGCCTTCGGTGAGGGTCCCCTCCCACACGTAGATCTGTGACGTGACTTCGGGCTCCAGGGCGCCGCTGGTGGGCGTCTCGTCGGTGTAGATGCCGTAGCGGCCGTTCTGGAACGCCGGCGGCCCCAGGTGGACCTCGCCCCGGCCATTCCAGGCGTAGACCCGGATGTAGTCCACGAGCATCTCCGCGGGCAGCGGCATGGTGACCGGCAGACCGCTGCCCGGGTCGCCCAGGTTGTAGGCGTCGGTGAAGGCCCCGCCCACGGCCAGGTTGGCCAGCAGGTAGAACGGGGCCTGGAACTCGTCCGACTCCGCGTCGATGGCGAACGGGGTCGCGAACAGGTCCCGCTCGACGCCGCCGTCGACGACGGTGAAGCGCAGGCTGGCCTCGTCCCAGTAGAGGCGGTAGGTAAGGAAGCGCCCGGTCAGCCCGGGGGCGTAGTTGTAGTAGGGCCGGCAGTAGAGGTCGTCCGGATCCCAGGAGAGGCTGGCCGCGCCCGAGGGATTGCCCGGGTTGACCGCGGCGTCGGCGTAGTGGATCGCGTTGGCGCTGACCGCCTGGTTGACCGTGGCCGCGTCCAGGCCGTTGCCGCCGTTGTGGGTGTCGTGCAGGTCGCGGAACCACTGGTGCGCGCCCAGTTCCATCAGGTCCAGCTCCCCGTTGCGGGGCCAGGCGTAGTTGGCCGTCCCCAGCAGCCACACCGCGGGCCAGCCGCCCAGGTCCAGGTCCGGGACCTTCACCCGGGCCTCGATCATGCCGTACTTGACCGAGACCATGGACTTGGAGATCACCCGGCCGGAGGTGTAGTAGAGGGGATTGCCCCATTGGTCGACGATGCCCGGTCCGCTCTCCTGGCGGGCGACGATGCGCAGGGCCGTGTTGCCCGGTTCGTCCGGGACGGGGGCGATGCTGACGTTGTCCTCGGCGTAGTACTCGAGCTCGCCGTTGCCCCAGCCCCAGCTGCCGTTGCCGGTCAGGACGATCCAGTTGCCCAGGTCGGTGAAGTCGTCCTGCCAGATGAGGTCGCCCACCTGGGCTGCGGCCGGGCCGGCGGCCAGGACGAGGCAGAAGAGGGCCAGGATGCTTCGTGTCATGGGATTGTCCGATCGTCCGGCCGGAGCGGTGGTCGCGGGGGCGGGCGGATCCGGCAGCGGCCCGCGCCCGTGGGGCAGGGAGCGCCCCGGAGCCTGAGCATACCCTTTGTTCGGTGTCCGAACAAGAGGAATCGTCAGTTCCGTTCGGGGATGATCCGTTGGAAAGACCTCCTGTCGGATCTTTTGCACTGCGCGAGAAAACTATGTACGGAGACCGAACAATGTGCTAGGGTCGGCTCCTCACCACAAGCCGAACGGTGCCGCCGCGCCTGCCCGCAGGAATGCCGGCCGGCACGGACCGGGGCCGCTTGACGACCTGGTGCGGGAAAGACGATGTCTTTCCGGGGGATCGCAACCAACGAAGGAGATCGAGCCATGAGAAATCGGCAATGCCTGCTCCCGCTGTGCGCACTGGCCCTGGCAGCCCTGCCCCTGGCCGGCGTGGCGGACGTCGCATCCGCCCAGAACATCCTGGACAATCCCGGCTTCGAGACCGGCGACCTGACCGGCTGGACGGTCTACGGCCTGAGCGCCGCCTCGACCGTCGTCGTCCAGTCCGGCGACAACGGGCCGGCCGCGCCCGGCACCTACAATGCCTTCCTGGAGAACCGGGGCGAGGCCATCGGCCTGGGGGTCAAGCAGACCACCGTGCCCGGCACCGCCGCCGGCGGCGAGGTCCAGTACTCGTTCGACCTGAAGCTGGACGAGGCCGCCAACGGCGGCGTCGTGTTCATCGAGATCTTCGCCGAGGCCGAAGGGATCGGCATCGTCGGCGGTTCCGGCCTGATCGGGCCCCTGTGGCCCTGGGAGTGGACCACCTACACCGGCGCGTTCATGGCCCCGCCGGCCACGAACTTCCTGACGATCCAGTTCACCGCCACGACCGGCGCCGTCCAGGGCTCCACCTGCGTGCTGCACGTGGACAACGTGAGCCTGGCCCAGCCCGGCGTCATTCCCGCCGAGACCACGACCTGGAGCGAGGTCAACGCCCTGTTCCGGTAGGACCATTCCCGATCACCGGCGGCCGCGGGGCCGACCGGGCAAAGGCAAGGGCCGCCCCCGGGCGGCCCTTGCTTCGTTCGCTTCGTTGCCGTGGCGACCAGGTCCGCGCTAGCGGAACATCGCCTTGACGCGAGGGCCGCGTCCGCGGCGGCCTGCATGCGTCTACTTCGCCGCGGCCATGTAGCGGATGAAGTCCACCAGCTTGCAGGAGTAGCCCCACTCGTTGTCGTACCAGGCGACGATCTTGGCGAAGGTGGGATTCAGCATGATGCCGGCGCCGGCGTCGAAGATCGACGTGCGGGGATCGTGGTTGAAGTCGGAGGAGACCACGTCCTCCTCGGTGTAGCCGAGGATGCCCTGCAGCTCGCCCTCCGACGCGGTTTTCATGGCGGCCTTGATGGCGGCGTAGGCCGACTCGGCGTCGCCGCCGGGCGCCTGCGCCAGCCGGCAGGTCAGGTCGACCACCGACACGTTCAGCGTCGGCACCCGGAAGGCCATGCCCGTCAGCTTGCCCTTCAGCTCGGGGATGACCTTGCCCACGGCCTTGGCCGCGCCGGTGGAGGAGGGGATGATGTTGCCCGCGGCGGCGCGCCCGCCGCGGAAGTCCTTTTTGCCGCCGGCGCCGTCCACGGTATTCTGGGTGGCGGTGGTGGCGTGGACCGTGGTCATCAGGCCCTCGGCGATGCCCCAGTTGTCGTGCAGCACCTTGGCCACGGGCGCCAGGCAGTTGGTGGTGCAGGAGGCGCAGGACACGTACTGCTCGCCCTTGCCGGCGGGACGGGCCGGTCCCGTCCGCCGCATTCGTTCATGATTCTCTCCCCAATGGTTAGTCCAGAGGCCCCGCAGCGTCAATCGCAAACGGGCTGCGGCCGCGCCGGACCGCAGGCGAAGCCGGCCGCCGGACCCATGCGGGTCCGGCGGCCGGGGGCGGGGGATCCGCGGATCCGCCGCAACTACTTCAGCAGGGTCATCCTCCTGGTGTCCACCACGGCACCGGCCGTCAGCCGGGTGAAGTAGACCCCGGATGAGACCCTCCCGCCGCGGTCGTCGGTGCCCTGCCAGCGCACGGCGTGGTCGCCGGCTTCGAGGTGCCCGCTCACCAGCCGGGCGACCAGGCGGCCGCCCAGATCGTAGACTGCGAGCTCGGTACGGGCAGGCTCGGCCAGGTGGAAGGAGATGGTGGTGCTGGGGTTGAAGGGGTTGGGCGCGGCGCCGATCAGCGCCGTCTCGCGTGCGCGCGGGGGCGAGTCCGTCGCCCGCTCGCGGTCCAGCGCCAGCTCGTCCCCGCCGTCGCCGTCGCCGGCGCCGGCCCGCAGGGTGGAGATGATGCCGCCGAGGTCGAGGTCGACGCTGCGCACCTCGGTCAGCTCCAGGATGCGGAAGCTGCCGTTGCCCATCTCGAGCATCAGCACCGGGTCCCCGTCCTCGACCGCGGAGGCCCGCGCCAGGTCGACCAGCTCCCGCCGGTCGAAGGCCAGCAGCACGTCCTCGAGCCGGTCGTCGTCCACGTCCTCGAGGAAGAAGGCCCCGCTGGCCACGAAGCCGGCCGTGTTGCCGATCACCGCCGCGCGCGGTGTGATGGTCCGCAGCCCGCCGTCGAGCTCCTCGACCGGGGTCAGCTTCGGCCACAGGGACGCGCCGCTGACCATGTAGGTGACCTCGTTGCCCAGGTCCTGGTGGGAGCCGCCGGCGGCGAGGATCGTGCCCAGTTCGCTGCGGTTGTGGGGCACGTGGACGTTTACCGCGGCGAAGGCGCTGTTGCCCGCGCAGTCGCTGGCCATGAAGGTCGCCGTGTAGACGCGGCCGT
>JBHEPC010000303.1:0-8732 GCA_046260475.1 Candidatus Krumholzibacteriia bacterium
CCCTCGCTGTGACCTGCTCGGGGGAGGACTCTCACCTCCAGGACGATGCCCATGCCGGGCGTACAACAAGAGCCGGTCCCCGCGGGGGCCGGCTCTCTTCGTGCCGCGCCGGGCCACAAGCCGCTACAACAGCCCGCCGATCAGCCCCAGCGCCACCAGGAACAGCATCACCGCCACGATGCGCTGCACCCCGTGCATGGTCAGCTTCTTCAGGTACAGGTTGCCCAGGGCCGCGCCGGCGAACGCCGCCAGCACCGCGGCCGCCAGCAGGCCCCACTGCAGGTCCCCCGCCTGGGCGGCCAGGGAGCGGGCGTACATGCCCAGGCGCGTGAAATCGATCAGCACCGAGACCACCACGCCCGTGGCCACGAAGACCTCCTTCGCCAGCCCTGCCCGCACCAGGAAGGCCGAGCGCAGGGCCCCCTGCATCCCCGACAGCCCGCCGAAGAAGCCGCTCAGCACCCCGCCCACCGGCAGCCAGCGGGGCCCGAAGGACAGCCTGCCGAAGCGGGGCGAGAACTCCAGCACCGCGAAGACCAGCAGCAGCAGGCCGACGGTCAGCTTCACCGGCGTGACCACCAGCTCGCGGCCCCAGGCGCTCCAAACAAGCAGCGCGTCCAGCCCCGCCAGGGCGTGCAGCAGCCAGGCCCCCAGGAAGGCCGCGACGATGGCCGGCAGGCCGAAGCGCAGCACGACACCACGGTCGGCGTGCCGGCCGACCAGGGCCAGCTTGAACAGCCCGTTCAGGAAGTGCACCACCGCCGTCAGGGCGATGGCCTCCTCCAACGGGAAGAACAGGGCGAACACCGGCAGCAGCAGCGTGCCCAGGCCGAAGCCCGAAAAGAAGGTCAGGCCCGAGGCCAGCAGGGCCACGGTGCAGATGACGAACCAGCTCACGTCGCCTCCGTGTCCAGGTAGCCCAGCATCCCCCGCAGGGTCTGGCGGGTGAAATCGTGCTCGCGCGCACGGATGTCCGCCGGCAGCAGGGCGCCCCGGGCGTAGGCGGGGTCGCGGCGCACGAGCTCACCCATGATCGCGTCCATCAGGGCGGCCTGGTCCGTGCCCACCGGCAGGGCCGCCTTCACCTCGCGGCAGGCATCCACCCACAGGCCCAGCTGCTCCCGCGCCCGGCGCAGCAGGGTCCGCGCCGGGCCCGTGTGCCGCCCGTGGTGGGCGAAGTGCAAGGTGTGCGGCGCCGGGTCCAGGGCCAGCAGCCGGTCCAGGGAGGCCTGCGCCACCTCCAGCTTGAAGGTCGGCGGCGTGGCCGGCCGCAGGTAGGGCTCCGGCGTGTCCGGGCCGCGGTCGAGGGTGGCGTAGGTCCCGGCAGCCTCCCCCAGGAACAGGTGGCCGCCGTGGCGGAAGCAGACGTGGTGGGGGGCGTGCCCCGGGGTCTCGACCACGGCGATCCCCCGGGCCTCGGCCGCGGCGTAGTCGGCCAGGGCTGCGGCCGGCACCGGCCGGGGCCGGCCGTAGGCTCGGGCCTTGTCCCCCAGCACGGCCAGCGAGCCCTCCCACAGCCGCGCCGGCTCGGCCAGGTGCCCGCGGCCCCGGGGATGGCAGACGACCCGCGCTTCGGGCCAGCGCTCCAGCACCAGGGCGGTGGTGCCGCCGTGGTCCAGGTGCACGTGGGTCAACAGGACCAGGTCCAGGCGCTCCAGGCCCCGCCGCTCCAACTCGGCGACCAGGCGCGGCCCCGTCGAGGGCGGGCCGGGGTCCACGACGTAGGTCACGTCCCCCGCGGTGCGCGCCCAGCAGGAGATGAAACGGCGCTGCCCCGCCAGGGCCGGGTCCGCCTGGTCCAGGTCGATCAGGTGCAGGTCGGGGGGCGTCACCAGACCGCCTGGCAGTCGGGCCAGAAGCGGACCAGCCCGCCGGGGGAAAGGGCGTACAGGAAGCCGTCGCCCTGCGCGATGTGGGTCAGGGTCTCGTCGGGACGCTGGGCCCGCCCGGCGAATGCCGGCCGCAGGGGATCGCCCAGGTCCAGCACCGTCAGGTACGACGCCCCGCCCCAGGTGCCGCCGGACAGGGCGTACAGCACCGGTCCCTGCCGGACGAGCCCCCGGCCCTCGCCCTGGATGACCAGCGCGCCCACGGTCACCAGCCCCGCGCCGGCCACCGGCCGCACGATGCGCAGCAGGCCGTCGGTATGGTAGTCGAAACCCAGGCTGTCGGACCAGACCACGGCGGCCGAGTCCTTGTGCACCACCGTGTCCGGGTCCCGGGCCACCTCCACCGGCCGGGCGGGGTCGGACAGGTCCACCAGCACCAGCTGGGCGGCCGCCAGCGACACCAGGGCGCGGTCGCCCGCCACGGCAACCTTGCGCACGTAGTCGCCGAAGTCCAGCTGGCCCAGGGCGACCGGCTGCAGGGGATCGGCCAAGCCGTAGACGCGCAGGGAGCCGCCCGAGCCGGTCACCAGCAGGCTGTCGCTGGCGGCCAGGGGGCCGAACCACTCGCTGGCCTGGACCAGGTCCGGTGCGGTGCCCGCCGCCGGGGCCAACACCACCAGGCCGCTGGCGTTGCGGGCCAGGTAGACGACGCCCCGGCCGGCGGCCAGGTGCAGGATGGACTGGCCCAGGTTGTAGGCAGCCTCCGGCTCCGCCCCCGGTATGCCCGCCAGGGGATACACCGCCGCCAGGGGGCCGTCGACCACCACCGCGTGGTCGCCGCACACGGCCAGGCCCTGGGGATAGGCGGGTTCGCCCGGAACGGCGGCGAAGACCGGGGCGGCCGGATCGCCCACCTCGACGGTGCGCAGCCAGCGGTCCCCCACCAGCAGCGTGCCGTCCACGTGGACCATGCTGTAGAAGGCGGCGTAGTCGGCGGCCTGGGCGTCCAGCACCGGGACGGGCGCGGTCAGCGGGTCGGACCAGTCGTAGGCCTTCAGGCGTGCGCCCGGCGGCGCGGTGCCCACGAACACCAGGTCGCCGTCCGCGGCCAGGCAGCGGATGCGTGCGACCGGCAGCACGCGCACGGTCACGACCGTGTCCGGGGACGAGGCGTCGAACTGGGCCACCCCGCCGGCGACGGCGGCGTAGACCCGGTCGCCGGCCACCAGCAGGTCCTCGGCCTGTCCCTGCGCCAGCTCGTGGTCCAGGGCCAGGCGGCCGGACGCGCCGATGCGGACGACGGCGCGGCCGCCGGCGAACAGCCGGTCGCCCAGCACGGCCAGCTCGCCCGGCCGATCCAGCACCAGGCGCCCCTTCTCCACCGGCGCCCGCGGGTCGCTGACATCGTAGCAGACGAGTTGGCGGTGGAAGCCGGCGGCGAAGAGGCGGCCCCGGCCAGGGCCACGGCATCGGTGTAGCGGGAGGTCTCGCCCGGGCCGGTGATAGCGATGCGGGCCAGCAGCTCGGGGCGGGCCGGATCGGTCAGGTCGTACAGGGCCACCCCCCGGTCGCCCTCGGCCACGGCCGCCAGGCGGCCGTCCAGGGCCACGTCCACCGCCTGGGGGCCGGCCGCGGCCCCCAGCAGGCGGGGCGCGGTGGGATCGCTCACGTTCACGACGCGCAGCCCGCAGGAGCGGCTGGCCAGCACCGCCAGCCCGTCCTCGACGGCGATGTCCTCGATCAGCGCGCCGATCCAGGCCGCGGCCGTGGCCACGGGTACGTCGCCGTCGGTGTACCAGGCGTAGGGGGCGCAGCCGTCGCGCTCGGGGTCGGGCACCGGACCCGTGCCGCCGCCGGGCCCGCCGCTACCGCCGCAGCCGGGCAGGGCCGCGCCCGCGAGCCCCGCACAGACGACCACGGCCGCCACAGCGAAGCCGCGCCGGCCGTCACGCCCGATGGTGCGCACTCCTTTGCCCATGTCACCCCGGCGGCCGGTGCCGCCCGTCGCCGTCCCGTCAGTGCGCCAGGTCCGCGAACCGCGTGAATTCCTTGTGGAAGTGCAGATCGAACTGTCCGATGGGCCCGTTGCGCTGCTTGCCGACGATGATGGTGGCCATGTTGCGCACCGTCTCGTCGTCGGGCTTGTAGACCTCTTCACGATAGATGAACAGCACCAGGTCCGCATCCTGCTCGATCGCGCCCGATTCGCGCAGGTCGCTGAGCATGGGTTTGTGGTCGCCGCGGGCCTCGACACCGCGGGAAAGCTGCGACAGGGCGATGACCGGGACCTCCAGGTCCTTGGCCATGCCCTTGAGGTTGCGGCTGATGACGGAGATCTCCTGCTGCCGGTTCTCGGCCTTGCCGCCGCCGGTCATCAGCTGCATGTAGTCGACGATCAGCAGGCCCAGGCCGTGCTGCTGCTTCAGGCGCCGGGCCTTGGCCTTCATCTCCAGCACCGAGATGCCGCTGGTGTCGTCGATGTGGATGGGCAGCTGCGAGAGCTGGTCGCAGGCCTGGGTCAAGCGCGGCCAGTCCTCGGCCCGCAGCTTGCCCCGCCGCAGGTTGTGCAGGTTGAAGCCCGCGCTGGAGCCCAGCATGCGCATCACCAGCTGCTCGCGGGCCATCTCCAGGGAGAAGATGCCGACCCCCACCTTCTCGCGCAGGGCCACGTTGTAGGCCAGGTTCAGCGCGAAGGAGGTCTTGCCCATGGACGGCCGCGCCGCCACGATGATCAGGTCGCCGTTCTGCAGACCGCCGGTCTTGCGGTCCATGTCCTGGAAGCCGGTGTGCAGGCCGGTCACGTCGCTGCCGGACTGGAAGGCCTCCTCGATGGACTTGAAGGCCTTGGGGACGATGCTCGAGACCCCGGAGAAGCCCCCGGTGCGGGACTCCTCGCTCACTTCGTAGATGCGGGCCTGGGCCCGGTCCAGGATGGCCGCGGCCTCGTCGCCGGCGGCGTAGGCCTCGGCCGCGATCCCCGACGAGACGGTGATCAGCCGCCGCAGGGTGCCCTTCTCCTTCACGATGCCCGCGTGGTAGACGACGTTGGCCGCGGTGCCCATCATGCCCGCCAGGTCGATCAGGAAGTCCATGCCGCCGACGACCTCCAGCAGGTCGCGGCCGCGCAGGTTCTTCAGCTGCACCGGGTCCAGGAAGACCTCGGCCGAACGCTGCAGCATGTCCGCCACGGTGATGGGGTCGATGGCCTGGTCGTCCTCGTAGAGCGCGCACATGGCCCGGAAGACGAGCTGGTGCTCCAGGCGGTAGAAGTCGGCGTGGGTGATGCGCTCGCGCGCCAGGCCGACGGCCTCCTTGTCCACCATGGCCGCGCCCAGGACGGCCTGCTCGGCCTCCTCGGAGAACGGCGGCTGGCGGCCTGCGGGCAGGCGGTCGTAGCCCAGGCGGCTGCGCGCCGGACGGCCGCCGGCCTCGGGCCCGACGGGGGCGGGCGGGGCGCCGGGGCCATCCGGGCCATCCGGGCCATCCGGGCCATGCGGGCCATGCGGGCCATGCGGGCCATGCGGCCGCTCAGGCTGATCGGGGCCGGGCGCGGGCTGGGAACGGACTTCCAAGAAGACTCCTCGGCGGCATCAGGGTTCAAGCAAGGACCGGCCCTGGAGGATAACACGCGCCGGGCCGGTCTGAAACTTCCGCCTCCGTGGCGGCCGTCAAAGGCCGGGGACAACCGGGGGACAACCCGCCCCCGTCCGGGGACGACTTGGGGGACAAGCGGGGGACGAGCCCGCCTTCGCGGTGGAAAACCCCGCCCCGACAAGGGATAATGGCGCCGCAAGCGCCGCCCCGGACGCATCCTGGCCGGCCCGAGTTGTCCCCAGCCCGCAAGGACGCCCCCGTGCCCCAGCCCGTGCCCCAGCCCGTCGACCTGGCCGCCTTCCTGGCCCCCCTGATGGCCGAAGCCACCCCGCCCCGGGCCTGGGACGGGGCCCACCAACTGCCCTGGGACGACCCTGCGTTCAGCGAGCGGGTCCTGCGCTGGCACCTGGACCCGGCCACCGACATGGCCAGCCGCCGTCCCGAGCTGATCCAGCGCCACTGCGACTGGCTGGAGACCCGCCTGGGCCCCGGCCCCAAGCGGATCCTGGACGTGGGCTGCGGCCCGGGCCTGTACCTGCACGAGCTGGCCCGGCGCGGCCACACGGGCGTGGGCTTCGACTTCGCCCCGGCCGCCCTGCGCTGGGCCGCCGACCAGGCGCGCCACGCCGGCCTGGATTGCACGTTCTTTGCCGCCGACCTGAAGGACCTGCCGCCGGACCTGCCCGCGCGCACCGGCCCCTGCGATGTGGTGACCTTCTGGTTCGGCGAGTTCCACTCGTTCCCGCCGGCGGTGGCCGCGGCGTTCCTGCCGTTGCTGGTGGCGTGCCTGAAGCCCGGCGGCCTGTTCGTGCTGGAGTACCAGCCCCGCGACGGCTTCGCCGAGGAGGACGACGCCGAGTGGCAGGTGGTGTCCGCCGGGCCCTTCACCGACGAGCCCCACCTGTGGCTGCAGCGCCACACCTGGGACCAGGAGGCGCAGACCGAGATCCACACCCACTGGATCCTGGCCCCAGGATCGGCTACCCTGCAGCGGTACGTGCAGTGCCATCAGGCCTGGGAGATGGACCGGCTGGTCGCCCTGCTGGCGGGGTGTGGCCTGGTCGCCCCGGAGTTCCACGAGCCCATCACCGGGCTCAGCAGCGAGTTGGAGTTCCCGGTGCTGGTGACGACCCGTGGTTGAGCTCCATGCGTGACCCCAGGCGGCTGATCCCGTTCCTGGCCGGCGCGGCGCTGTTCGTGCTCATGGCATTTCTGCCGCAGCTGCCCGCGGCCATGGACCCGGACGGCCGTGCGGTCGTCCTGTCCCACGAGGGCAAGGCCGCTCTGGGCCTGTTCCTGTTGGCGGGCATCTGGTGGGTGTTCGAGGTCATCCCCGTCGGCATCACGGCCATCGTGATCGGCGTCGTGCAGTCGTTCTGGCTGCTGCGGGACACCCGCACCGCGCTGACCGACTACATGGACCCGTCGGTGTGGTTCATCCTGGGCTCGCTGCTGATCGGCATGGCCTTCAACAAGGCGGGCCTGACCCGGCGCCTGGCCTTCGCGATGCTGACCTCCATCCCCGAGCACACGCGCCTGATCTACCTGGGCGTGTTCTCCCTGACCGCTCTGCTGACCCTGTTCATGGCCCACACGGCGGTGGCCGCGGCGGTGTTCCCCCTGCTGCTGGTGGTGCACAACCTGTACGAGCCCACCGGCCGCAAGACGGTCTTCGGCCGCGGCCTGTTCATGGGCATGGCCTGGACCGCGGGCGCCGGCAGCATCATCACCCTGCTGGGCGCCGCCCGCGGCGCGGTGGCCATCGGCTTCTACAAGGAGCTGACGGGCCAGGAGATCTCTTTCTTCGACGTCAGCCGCTTCATGCTGCCGCTGGGGGCGCTGATGGTGGTGCTGCTGTGGGGTTGGGTGTGCGTGGTCTTTCCCCCGAGCGCGTTCGCCTGCCCGGCCTGCACGCCCAGGCCCGCGCCCTGCAGGAGCGCCTGCCGCCGTTGGCGCGCAAGGAGGTCGGCACGCTGGCGGTGGTGCTGGCGGTGATGGGCGTGCTGATCGCGCGTTCGTTCGTCCCGGCGCTGGCGCCGGTGGACAAGAGCGCGGTGATCCTGGCCGCCGCCGCGCTGTTCTTCATCTCCGGCGTGCTGGAGCTGAAGGACCTGGAGAACCTGCCCTGGAACATCGTGCTGCTGTTCGGCGGCGCCATGAGCCTGGGCTTCTGCCTGTGGGAGACCGGCGCCGCCGAGTGGCTGGCGATCGGCTGGCTGGGCCTATTCCACGGCGCCCCCTGGCTCGTGTTCATCATGGGGGTGGCGGCGTTCGTGCTGCTGATGACCAACTTCATCATGAACGTGGCCGCCATCGCCATCACCCTGCCGGTGGCCCTGGTCATGGCCCAGTTCGTGGGCGTGCACCCGGAGGTGGTGATGTTCGTCTCGCTGGCGGCCGCCGGCATGCCGTTTTTGCTGCTGGTGGGCGCGGCGCCCAACGCCATCGCCTACGAGAGCGGCCAGTTCCGCGCGCGGGACTTCTTCGTGCACGGGATCGTGCCCAGCCTGGTGTTGCTGCTGGTGATCTTCGTGTTCGTGTGGAAAATCTGGCCGGCGATGGGAATGCCGGTAGTGACCGGCGGGTAGGTCCTGGACAAGCCCGCTTCCCCCGCACGGAGGACCATCATGGACATCCCCTGCCCCAAGTGCGGTCACGGCTTCAGCCGCTGGCAGTTGCTGTGGCTGACCCGGTTGTTCTCCTTCGGCTGCACCGGCTGCGGCGCACAGATCGCCATCACCTGGCGCGGCCGCGCGGTCATGTGGGGGGCGAGCATGAACGCAGCTTGTGAGGCCGGCATGAGCGGATTGCGGCGCCTCGCGTTCGTGCTGGTGCTGCCGGCGGTCCTGGCCGGGTGCTCGACGGCCGCACCCGCGAGGGCCAGGTCACGGCGATCACGGACGAGGCCCTGATGCTCGGGCGGCCGGGCAACTTCGGGCTGGCCGAGGAGGCGATCCCTTACGCGGCCATCGCGAAGGTGGAGGTGGCGGCGTCGGGGCCCGGGTCGGAGTTCGCGGCGGGGCGGTGGGCTTTGTGCTGATCACCGTTGCCGCACTGGCGGTTTTGGCGGCGCTTTTCCTGGATATCGGGCCGGCCGGGCCGTCGTAGGCGGCGAGGGGGTGGGCTGGCGGCCCCGCGGGGAGCCCCACGGGCTCCGCCGCGCTGAGGACCATGCGCGAGGCCCCCCGAGGCCCCCCGGGGGGACCGTGGGGATCCCCACAATTCCCCCGGGGGAACCGTGGGGATCCCCACAACCCCCGGGGGGGAACTTCTTCGGTATTCCAAGTCAGGGATTCTGCGCTACAAGAT
>JBHEPC010000370.1:0-3192 GCA_046260475.1 Candidatus Krumholzibacteriia bacterium
GATCTGGTGGGCGAGCAGCTGGACTGCCGCTTCCTGCACGGCAGCGGGGTCAGCCCCGTCACCCTGCGCGAGGTGGGCATGCGCGACTGCGACCTCTTCGCCGCCGTGACCGACCGGGACGAGACCAACATCATCGCCTGCCAGACGGCCCACGCCCTGGGCGCGCGCACCAAGGTGGCCCGCGTCCGCGGCGAGGAGTACTACGACGGCAACCAGCTGATCCTCGACGGCATCGACCTGGCCATCAACCCCGACCACGAGGCCGTGGGCGCCATCCGCGAAATCCTGCTGCAGACCGGCGCCACCGAGGTGCACGACTTCGCCGGCGGCAAGGTGCGCATCGTGGGCGCCCGGGTGGAGAAGGGCAGCCGCATCGAGGGGCGCACCCTGGCGGAGATCAACCGGGAGCTGGGCGAGCGCATCGCCCTGGTCACGACCATCGTGCGCGGCGAGCGCACCCTGATCCCCCGCGGCAACACGGTCATCGAGGCCGACGACCAGGTCTACCTGGCCGGCCAGCGGCGCACCGTCGGCCGCTCGCTGGTCTACCTCGGCGCCGGCACGCGGCGCCTGGCCGCGGTGATGATCCTGGGCGCCAACGCCATGGGCCGCGAGCTGGCCCGCGACCTGCTGGCCGGCGGCGTGCGCGTGAAGATCATCGACCGGAACGAGGAGAGGTGCCGGCACGCGTCCGAGCAGCTCAAGGACGCCCTGGTGCTGCATGGCCTGGGCACGGACACCGAGCTGCTCGAGAGCGAGGGCGTGGCCGAGATGGACGGCTTCGTCGCCGTCGGCGCCGACGAGGAGACCAACATCCTGGCCTGCCTGCTGGCGCGGCACCATGGGGCCCGCAAGACCGTGTGCCTGGTGGATCGTCCCGACTACGTGCCGCTGCTCTCGCTGGTGGGCGTGGACGCCGCGGTCTCGCCGCGCCTGTCCACCTCGGCCTGGATCGCCCGCTTCGTGCGCCGGGGCGCGGTGGTCAGCGCCGAGACCCTGGGCTTCAGCGGCGCCGAGATCCTCCAGTTCAAGGTGGGCAAGGGCCATCCCTGGCTGGGCAAGCCCCTGGCGGAGCTGGCCTTCCCCGAGGATGCGGTGATCGCCGCCGTGCTCAAGCACGGGCGGGTGGTCACCCCCCACGGCGACACCGTCCTCGCCCCCCTCGACGACGTGGTGGTCTTCGCCCTGCCCCAGGGGGTGGCGCCGGTGGAGGACTTCTTCGCGGACGGCGCGCCGTGAGCCTGCGCTCGGTCGCCAAGGTGCTGGCCTTCCTGCTGCTGGTGACGTCGGCCTGCCTGGTGCTGCCGGCTTTGGTGGCCCTGCTCTACCGCGAGCCCGACTGGCGCCACTTCCTGCTGGCCGCGGCCGGCGGCGGGGTCCTGAGCGGCGGCGCGCTGCTGGCGCTCCGGGATGCGCCCGACCTGCGCGTGCGCGAGGGTTTTGCCGTGGTGGCCTGCGGCTGGCTCGCGGCCGGCCTGCTGGGCGCGGTGCCCTGCTGGCTCAGCGGCCAGATCCCGTCGTTCACCGACGCGGCCTTCGAGTCCGTCAGCGGCTTCACCACCACCGGGGCGACGATCCTGACCGACGTCGAGGGGCGCAGCCACGCCACCCTCTTCTGGCGCGCGCTCAGTCATTGGCTGGGGGGCATGGGCATCGTGCTGCTGGCGGTGGCCATCCTGCCCCTGCTGGGCGTGGGCGGCATGCAGCTGTTCCGGGCCGAGGTGCCCGGGCCCACCGCCGAGCGCTTGACCCCCCGCATCCGCGAGACCGCCAAGCTGCTGTGGGGCGTGTACGTGCTGCTGACCGCGCTGGAGACGGGGGCCCTGATGCTTGCGGGCATGGGGTTCTTCGACGCGGTCTGCCACAGCTTCGCCACCATGGCGACCGGCGGCTTCTCCAACCACGACGCCTCCGTCGGCGGCTACGCCACGCCGGCGGTGGAGTGGATCATCATCGTGTTCATGCTGCTGGCGGGAACCAACTTCTCCCTGCACTACCTGGCCCTGCGCGGGCGCCCGGACCGCTATGCCAAGGACGAGGAGTTCCGCTTCTTCCTGCTGATCGTCGCGGGCGTGACGGGGGCCCTGACGGTCCTGCTGCTGGCGGCCGGCTTCTACGGCTCGACCGGCGAGACGGTGCGCGGGGCCCTCTTCCAGACGGTCTCGATCCTGACCACCACGGGTTTCGGCACCGCCGACTACCTGATGTGGCCGCCGTTTGCCCACGCCGTCCTCTTGATGCTGATGGCCGTCGGCGGCTGCGCCGGCTCCACCGGCGGGGGCATCAAGGTGGTGCGGCTGCTGATCCTGCTCAAGACGGCGAAGCTCGAGCTGCGCCGGATGCTACACCCCCGCGCCGTGTTTACCCTGTGGTTCAACGGCCGGGCGGTGGCGCCGTCGCTGCAGACCAACGTGCTGGGGTTCTTCCTGCTGTTCATGGTGGTCTACGGCGTCGGCGTGCTGGTCCTGACCGCCGGCGGCCGCGACCTGGTCACCAGCGTCGGCGCCACCGCCGCCACCCTGGGCAACATCGGCCCGGGCCTGGGCCTGGTGGGCCCGGCCGGCAACTACGCCGCGCTCATGGACTGGGAGAAGTGGCTGCTGATGGCGTTCATGCTCGTCGGCCGCCTGGAGCTGTTTACGGTGCTGGTGCTGTTTTTGCCCGGCGCCTGGCGGCGCAGCTGACGCGCCCCGCACCGCGAAGGGAGACGACCGTGTACGAGAACGCGCCGCAGGCCGACCGCCCCGCCTGGGCCATCGCCCCCGAGCACGCCGCCGGGCGCTGCGGGGACTTCATCCGCGCGACCCTCGAGACCGCCGGCCACGGCCGGCTGGTGGTGGGGCTGTCCGGGGGCATCGACTCGGCGGTGGCCGCCGGTCTGGCGGCGCGGGCCGTCGGCCCGCAGAACGTGCTGGGCGTGCTGATGCCCTACGCCACCAGCTCGGCCGCCTCGGTGACCGACGCCGAGGCGGTGGCCGCCGTGCTGGGCCTGCGCACCGAGACGGTGCCCATCACCCCCATGGTGGACGCCTTCCTGGCGGCCATGCCGGGCGCCGACCCCGTGCGGCGCGGCAACGTGATGGCCCGCTGCCGCATGGTCGTGCTCTACGACCGCTCGGCCCGGGACCAGGCCCTGGTCCTGGGCACCGGCAACCGCACCGAGGCCCTGCTGGGTTACACCACCCTGTACGG
>JBHEPC010000357.1:0-6202 GCA_046260475.1 Candidatus Krumholzibacteriia bacterium
GTGTACTCCGCCAGACCCACCTTCGACAGGATCTCCGTGATCGCCGCCGTCAGCGTCGTCTTGCCGTGATCCACGTGGCCGATCGTGCCGACGTTGACGTGATCCTTGGTCCGTTCGAATTTTGCGCGCGCCATGTGCGGCATCCTCCCGTGGAAGGTCCTCGACCGATGCACCGTCCGGCAGGCGAAGCGGCGCAACCAGAAATGCGCTGGGGCGTCAGGGACGGGATGGAGCCCACGAGCAGATTCGAACTGCTGACCGCTTGCTTACCATGCAAGTGCTCTACCGACTGAGCTACGTGGGCCCCGAAATCCGTGCAACCTTCGCTGTCTTCCGTCTCCGGCGGTTCCAGCTGATGGAGCGGGAAACGGGGCTCGAACCCGCGACCCTCAGCTTGGAAGGCTGATGCTCTGCCAACTGAGCTATTCCCGCTCGATCCGTCCAGATCGTGTCCAGATCGTGGTGGGGGGGGGAGGATTCGAACCTCCGAAGGCGTTTGCCGACAGATTTACAGTCTGTTCCCTTTGACCGCTCGGGAACCCCCCCACGCCGATCAAACGATCCGCATGGGCGACCCGCCCAACCACCGCGGGGCGCTTTGGAGCTGGCGAGAGGACTTGAACCCCCAACCACCTCATTACAAGTGAGGAGCTCTACCAGTTGAGCTACGCCAGCCCGTATCGTCCTCACGTCCTTGTTCCAGCCATAAAGCGGCCCCGTCCCCTGGGGACCGGGACCGTTTTGGGTCCGGGAATATTAACCCGCGCCCGGAAGATGTCAAGGAGTCAAAGCCGACAAAATGCTTGACGGCGCGGGGATCACGCCCCCGGGGACGCCGCCGGCGGGGCCCCGGGGCGCCCCCGCAGGGCATCCCGGCACAGGTCCACCACCAGGTCGTCGAAGCCGATGCCGACGGCGGCGGCGGCCTTGGGCACCAGGCTGGTGTGGGTCATGCCGGGGATGGTGTTGGCCTCGAGGCAGGCGTAATCGATCCCGGCCAGACGGAAGTCTATGCGTGCCATGCCCTTGCAACCTATCAGCTCGTACAGGCGGAGGGCGTCGGCGCAGATCTGCTCGTACAGGGGCGAGTTCACCGGGGCCGGCACCAGGTACTCGGTGGCCCCTTCGGTGTACTTGTTGTTGTAGTCGTAGAACCCCTCCCGGGGCCGGATCTCCAACAGCGGCAAGCGCCTACCCAGGAAGACGGCCGCGGTCAGCTCCCGGCCCGGGACGTAGCGCTCCAGCAGGATGTCCCCCAACGGACCGGGCGAGGCCGCCAGCACCCGCCCGAAGGCCTCCTCGAACCCTGCCGCAGAGGTGACGATGGCCACGCCGACGGAGCTGCCGGCGGCGTTCAACTTGACCACCAGGGGGAAACCCAGCTCGGCGGCCGCCCGCTCGAGCACGCGCGCGCCGGTCAGATCGTCCCGGTCCTGGCCGCCGGCGCCGGCCACGCTGCCGGGGCGGTGGGCCGCCTTGTCCCAGGTCACCTGCAGCCAGTCGGGGGTGGGGATCCCCGCCGAGCGCATGATGCGCTTGGCCAGGGCCTTGTCCATGGCCACGGCGCTGGCCGCGGGCCCGGACAGGGCGTAGGGGACGCCCAGGACCTCCAGGACCGCCTGCAGGTGGCCGTCCTCCCCCTGGCCGCCGTGCAGGGCCGGAAAGACCACGTCCACCTGGCGCAGCACCTCCAGGCCCAGGACCGCGCCGACGTCCGGGATCTCCACCTCGTGCACCTGGTGGCCGGCCCGGCGCAGCCCTTCGGCCACCGCCCGACCCGACTGCAGGGAGATCTCCCGCTCGGACGAGTCCCCGCCCATGAGCACCGCCACCCGCATCGTGCCCGTCATCCGGTCCGGTCCTTCCGTTCGAGGAGCACCACCACCAGGGCGGTCACGCACTCGCCGCGGCCCTCGGGGCCCAGCCCCTCGCCCCGGGTGCCCTTGACGGCCACCTGGTCGGGCCCGGCGCCCAGGGCCCCGGCCAGGGCGGCCCGCATGCGGTCCACCTGGGGCGCCAGGTGGGGCTGTTCGGTGATCACCGTGCAGTCCAGGTTGCCCAGGCGCCAGCCCGCGGCCGCCACCAGGGCCCAGGCCCGGCGCAGCAGGTCCAGGCTGTCGGCCCCGGCCCAGGCCGGGGCGGTGTCCGGGAAGAGCCCGCCGATGTCCCCCAGGCCCGCCGCCCCCAGCACCGCGTCGGTGGCGGCGTGGCAGACGGCGTCCCCGTCGGAATGGCCCACCGGCCCCACCGGGCAGTCCGGAAAGGGCACGCCCCCCAGCACGCAGGGGCGCCCCGCCGCCAGCGGGTGCCGGTCCCAGCCCTGTCCGATGCGCACCATGGCTTGCCCTCGCCGCGCCCCCACCGGGCGCTCAGGGGAAGAGTTCGGCGGCGGTGAAAGGCACGCCGGCCCGGTCCTTGTCCGACAGCACGGTCGCCACCCCGGGCACCAGCGGCCAGGCAATGCCCAGCTCCGGGTCGTCCCAGCGGATGACCCGCTCGTGCTCGGGGGCGTAGTAGTCGGAGCACTTGTACACGAATTCCGCGCCCTCGCTCAACACGTAAAATCCGTGGCCGAAGCCCGGCGGCACCCACATCAGGCGGCGATTCTCGGCCGACAGCTCGGCCCCGGTCCAGTGGCCGCAGGTGGGCGAGCCGCGCCGCAGGTCCACCGCCACGTCGAACACCCGCCCGGCGATCACCCGGACCAGCTTGCCCTGGGGCTGCCTGATCTGGTAGTGCAGCCCCCGCAGCACGCCCCGGCCGGAGCTGCTCTGGTTGTCCTGGACGAAGTGCGCGTCGATCCCGGCGGCGTGGAAAAGGTCCTCACGCCAGGTCTCTGCGAAGTAGCCGCGCTCGTCCCCCAGCACCCGCGGCTCGATGATCTTCACGTCGGGGATGCCCGTGGTCACGATCCTCACGGACCCTCCTCCAGCAGGCGGCGCAGGTAGGTGCCGTAGCCGCTCTTCTCCAGGGGCGCGGCCAGGGCGGCCAGCTGCCCGTCGTCGATGAAGCCCATGCGCCAGGCGATCTCCTCGGGGCAGGCGATCTTCAGGCTCTGCCGCTCCTCGATCACGCGGATGAACTGGCCCGCGTCCAGCAGGGACTGGTGGGTGCCGGTGTCCAGCCAGGCGGCGCCGCGGCCCAGGATCTCGACCTGCAGGTCGCCCCGGCTGAGGTAGGCGGCGTTGACCTCGGAGATCTCCAACTCGCCCCGGGCCGAGGGCCGGATGCCCTTGGCGATGGGCACCACGTCGCTATCGAAGAAGTACAGCCCCGTGACGGCGAAGTGGGACTTCGGCCGGGCGGGCTTCTCCTCGATGCTCACGGCCCGGCCCTGGCCGTCCAGCTCGACCACGCCGTAGCGCTCGGGGTCGTTCACCTGGTAGGCGAAGATGGTGGCGCCCCTGTCCCGGCGGGCGATCTCCTGCAGCCGCCGCGAGAGGCCGCCGGCGTAGAAGATGTTGTCGCCCAGGATCAGGCAGGCGGGCCGCCCGTCCAGGAACTTTTCACCCAGGATGAAGGCCTGGGCCAGGCCGTCGGGGCTGGGCTGGACCACGTACTCCAGCTGCAGGCCCCAGGCCGAGCCGTCCCCCAGCAGGGCGCGGAAGGCGGGCTGGTCCTGGGGCGTGGTGATCACCAGGATCTCGCGGATCCCCGCCAGCATCAGCGTCGACAGGGGGTAGTAGATCATGGGCTTGTCGTACACCGGCATCAGCTGCTTGCTGACCGTCAGGGTCAGCGGGTGCAGGCGGCTGCCCGTGCCGCCGGCCAGGATGATGCCCCGGGTGCGCGTCGCTTCCACGCGGTGGTCCTTCCGTCAGATCCTGCAGATGGAGAAGCGGTACTTGCCCGACTCCTCCTGCGCGATGGCGTCCACGAAGACGATGTCCACGGCGAACCCCTCGCCCAGGGCGGCGCGCAGCTGCGCCGTCAGCTGCTCGCCCACCGCGTCGGTCCAGCCGGGGGCGCGCACCACGTGGGCCCGCACCGCCAGCGGCCGCTCCTGCACCAGCTGCAGCTGGCCGATGCCCGGGTAGCGGGTCAGCGTGTTCTCGATGAGCGAGATGCCCGCCACCTTGGACCCGTCCGCCGCCACCAGGAAGTCGGCGGTGCGGCCGCTGAGCCCCTCCATCAGGGGCAGCCCCCGCCCGCAGGGGCAGACCCGGTCGCTGGGCGCGCCCCGGTCCCCCACCTCGTAGCGGAGCATGGGCATGCCCCGGTTCACCAGTTCGGTCACGACGATGCGCCCGTCCTGGCCGGGGGCGCAGGGGGTGCCGTCGTCCCGCAGGAACTCGACGATAGCGTGTTCCGCGTTCAGATGCATCCCCTGATGCCGCTCGCACTCGCAGGCGATGAGGCTGACCTCCTCGCACCCGTAGCGGTTGGTGACCCGGGTGCCGAAGACCTCCTCGATGACCTCGCGCTCGGGCTGGATCAGCATCATGCTGGTGGCGACGATGCCCGCCGGACGCGGCGCCCGGCCGGTGCCCCGCAGGGCCTCGGCCAGGATGTAGATGCTGTGGGCGTGGCCGTAGAGCAGCCCCGGCCGCACGGCGTGCCACTGTTCCAGGAAGCAGTCGATGGCCGCAGCGTCGATCTTCATGGTGTCCAGGTAGATGATCCGGTCCTTGAAGGTGGTGCGGATGCGGTTCTTCAGGGTCCGCGGCACCGGCGGGTTGCCCCAGACCGCGGCCAGGGGCTGCCCCTGCCGCCAGCCGGACCACTCGTCCGCGCGCAGGGCGGCCGCGTTGCGCTGCTGCACCCCCCGGCGGTCGCAGAACACGTGCAGGGCCACACCGGTCGAGCCGCCGGTCTTGGCGGGCACCAGGTCCTCCTTGCGGAACTCCCGGGACAGGATTTCGTCCAGCTGCCCGCGCACGTCCTGCTTGGTCAACAGCGGCAGGCCGGCCAGGTCGGCGATGGTGCGCACGCCCGCAGGGTCGATGCCCGCGGCGGCGAAGCGCTCCCGGTAGAAGGGGCTGGTGGCGGCCGCGTGGCGCACCATGGCCTGCAGGCCGGCCTCCTGCCGCGCCTGCAGCGCCGCGGCCGGCAGCCACTGGCTCTGGCGCAGCTCCCGCAGGGTGCGCAGGCGGACGCTGCCCTCGTAGAGGTCCCAGGCGGGCTCGCAGACCGTCCGGACGATGATGTCGGGTACCCGCACGCTCGCCTCCGGGATCGGGCCGCCGCCGGCTAGGCGCCGGGCGCGGCCGCGCCGTAGAGTTCCTGGTGGGCCGCCACGCAGCGATCCCAGCCGTAGGTCGCCTCGGCCTCGCGGCGCGCCGCCGCCGCCAGGCGCCGCCGCCGCGGCACGTCCTCGATCAGGGCGCCGATGGCCCCGGCCAGGGCCCCGGCGTCGCCCACGGGCACCAGCAGGCCGGTGCGGTCGTGGGCCAGGGCTTCGGCGTTGCCCCCGGTGTCGGTGGCGACGGCCGCGCAGCCCCGGAACATGTACTCCAGCAGGGCGTTGCTGAAGCCCTCGGTATCGGAGCAGAGGACCCCCACCTGAAGCCGGGCCAGGTAGGTGGGCACGTCGGCCACGCGGCCGGCGAAGACGATACGCTCGCCCAGGCCGCAGGACGCCGCCAGCTCTGCCATGGCCGCCCGCAACTCGCCGTCCCCGACCACGTGCCAGCGCACTTCGGGGTGCCGCCGCGCCACCTCCGCCGCCGCCTGGACGAACAGGTCGATGCGCTTGACCCGCCGGTTCACGTTGCCCACGATGCCAACGTCGGTGGTGGGCCCGGTGTGGTCGATGAACGGCAGCGCGGTCGCGTCCACCCCGTTGGGGATCACCCGGATGCGGCCGGGGTCCAGCCCGTCCCGGGCGGCGAAGTGGTCGCGCACCATGCGCGAGTTGGCCACGAACCCCGTCAGCAGCGGGTAGGTGCGGCGCATCAGCCACTCCTGGCGGGGCGTGCGCCAGAAGCCCAGGTCCCGGAACGAGGCCAGGCGCACCGGCACCCCGGCCAGCCGGGCCGCCGTGCCGCCGAAGACCGTCGCATCCTGGAAGAAGGTCTGCACCACGGCGAAGCGCTCCCAGCGCAGGAGCCGCGCCGTCGCAGCCACCGCCCTGACTCCGGCGGCCGAGACCAGCCGCGGCACGTCCAGGGCCAGGCGCGGGCAGTCGTCAGGGTCCAGCTCGGGCGGCGACGGGCGCAGGGTCAGCAGGTGGGGCCGCACCCGGGCGCGGTCCAGGCGCGCG
>JBHEPC010000372.1:0-3831 GCA_046260475.1 Candidatus Krumholzibacteriia bacterium
GGTCAGGTGGTCGCTGACCACGACCTGGTCGCCGGGGGCCAGGCTGCCGCCGCTGTGCACGGCGGCGATCTCCACCCATTCGTCGTTCTGCAGGCCCGTGTCCACGTACAGCCACTTGGCCCGGTCGTCCTCGCGCTTGAACACCAGGGGCCGCTCGTCCCGGGTCAGCACCGCGTCCTTGGGCACCATCAGGCGTCCGGGGAAGACGAAGCCCGCGATCTGGGCCCGCACGAACATCCCCGGCCGGTAGCGGCCGTCCGGGTTGGCGAAGCGGACCAGCACCTCGCAGGTGCGGCTGGCCTGGTCCAGGGTGGGTGAGATCACGTCCACCTGGGCGCGCAGGGTGTCGCCGGTGGCCGGCACCGCCAGCAGCACCGGCCGGCCCTCGGCGAGGTCGCCCAGGTCCGCCTCCAGCACGTTCACGGCGGCCTCGAGGTTGTCGTTGTTGTAGAGGGCGCAGACGGTCTGGCCCGCGGTGACGTTCTGGCCCGCCACCATCACCAGGCCCTGGATGGTGCCGGCGAAGGGGGCGCGGATCTCCGTGTACTCGAGGTTCAGCTGGGCCCGCTCCTCGGCCAGGCGCGCGTCGGCCAGGCCGGTCCGCTGCTGGAACACCGCGTCCCGGAAGGCCCCCTGGTCCAGGGCGCCCAGCTCCAGCTCCAGCAGGCTGGCGCGGTGCTCGTCGGCGGTGATGGTGCCCCGGGCCAGGGCCCGGTCCAGGTCCGCCCGCCCGGCGGCGAAGTCCTGCAGTGCGGTCCGGTTGACCGTGAAGGTGTCGGCCTCGGCGGCCATCTGGCTGAGCGCCTGCAGGTGGCGGTAGCGCGCCTCCTCCAGGGCGATGCGGTGCTCGCGGGGGTCGATGCGGCCCAGCAGCTGGCCCCGGGTCACCCGGTCGCCGTCGCGGACCAGGACCTCGCGCAGCTCGCCGCCCACCTTGGTGCGGATCTCCACCGAGCGGGGGGTGCGGATGGCGCCGTCGGCGTGGATGGGCATCACCAGGTCGCCCCGGCGCACGGTGCCCACGTCGACGGTGATCGCCTTCTCCTGGGTCTCGGTTTCCTCTTCCGGTGCCCCGGCCGCCGCCGCCGTGTCCGCCGCCGCGGCGGTGGAGTCGGCGCCGGCGCCGTCGTGGCCGCCGGTGCAGCCGCCGGCCAGCACGGCCGGCAGGCCCACCGCCAGCATCAGCACAAGGAGGCGTCCCGCCAGGCGGCGGTGGTCCGCGGTCGCGCGCTCGTCCATGGTCAGCCTTTCGGGTTGCAGGTGCCGCGGCGGGGCGGACCGGTTCGGTCGCCCCGCCCCGCGGTCAGAACGATGCCATGGTATAGCAGATGACTTCCAGCGGTGCGCCCTCGGTTTCGCCGGCGCCGACCGCCTGCTGGTTCAGCCAGGCGTCCAGGGCGCCGGTCACCACCACGACCCGCCGGTCCGGCAGCACGTAGGTGGCGTCCTGGTCCGGATCGTGGTCGCCGGCCAGCGCCAGCTGGCGTTCGAAGGCGCCGTCGGGGCCGAAGACGTCCAGGACCAGCCAGGCCCCCTGCGGCAGGTCGCGGCCGCTGCGGCCGGTGGCCACCCACAGACGGCCGTCGGCGGTGACGAACAGGCCGCTGATGGCCGGGTCCGTGTCCTCGATGGTCAGCCCCTGCATGGGCGCGGGGTAGTTGGCGGCCACGGCCTCGATGATGCGCTTGGCGTTCTGGCGCTGGCGGTCGTCCCGGGCCGGCGCCGTGTAGCTGCGGGTGATGACCCGTTCCCGGGTGCCGTCGGGGGCGAACACCTCGATCGCGTAGGCGTTGCGCTCGGGCGCGGCGTAGACCCGGCCGTCCGCACCGACGGCCGTGCGCTGCCAGACGAAGTCCATCTGCAGCTCGTCCATGCGCAGGTCCGCGTAGTCGATCACGTGCTCCTTCTGCAGCAGCACCCGCTGCTCGGCGCCCTGGGCGTCGCAGGCGGCCAGGAAGTAGACCTGCTTGCTCTGGGAGCCGCCGCCGAAGCTCATGCGGATGCCGGCCAGGACCATGCCGTCGCCCTGACCGAAGCCGCGCACGATCACCGCGAACTGCCCCGCCCCGGCGCCGCCGGGGGGCGTGTAGGTCGTCTCGCCCGCGGGGTTGCCGTCGGCATGGACCATGACGATGCGCCCGGGGAAGCCCTGGATCAGGGCCACGGTGCCGTCGGGCCGCACGAACATGTCGCCGGGGCGGCGCACCTCGCCGGGGCCGTCGCCCTCGCGGCCGAGGGTGGCCACGTGCTCGCCCGCGGGCGAGTAGACGTGGACCTCCGAGAGCTGGGAGTCCAGCAGCAGGACGTTGCCCTGGGGATCGGCCTGCACGGCGCCGACGTTGCCGAAGAAGACCTCGTCGCTCTCGCCGCCGGCGCGCCAGGTCTCCTCGAGGACGACCAGGGTGGGCTCGGCGGCGGCGCCGGCGGCCGGCAGGACGGCGGCCAGGGCCAGGCAGGAAAGCACCGGGACCAGGCGTCCCGGGCGGTGGCAAAGGGCGAGATTCATGAGGTTCCCTTCCGGATGGCGGCGGCCGGCGGCCGCCGTGGCTTGCCTCGGTGCAGGCGCACGCGCTCCGGGGCCCTGCGGCCGCCGGTCGGTCCTGATGGCGGGAGATGTCCCACGGGCACCGCGTCGTCGGCAACCCCGTACGCGGATTGCGCTCCTGCGGTTGCGTGCGCGGGACGGGAAACCCGCCGCGGCCGTCCCCCGGCGGCCGCGGCAGGACCGGAGTCTACTGCACCTTGTAGCAGATCACTTCCATCGGGGTGGCGTCGTCGCTGCCCTCGCCCGCGGCGCTGGCGCTGAGCACCGCGTCCCAGAAGCCGGTGACCATGAAGGCCAGGCCGTCGTCGGCGAAGACCAGCCGGTCGGCGGCGGGGTTGCCCGGCCCGACCACCTTCACCTGCTCGGCGAAGGTGCCGTCGGGGGTGAACACGTCGTAGGTGGCGAAGCTGCCCGGCTCCGGTTCGTACATCTGCCGGCTGGGCAGCACCCAGATGCGGCCGTCACGGGCCACGCGCAGCTCGCCCACGTCCTGCTCGAGCTTCTCCACCTCGCTCTCCACGGGGAAGGGGAAGTTGGCGGACTGGCCCTCCATGATGGCCTCGAAGCGCTTGTAGACGGTCTCGTTGCGCTCCCAGGAGGTGTACTCCCGTTCGATCACGCGCTCGAGGGTGCCGTCGGGGGCGTAGACGCTCAGGGCGTAGTCGTAGCGCGGCTCGTTGACCACCAGGCGGCCGTCCGGGCCCACGTCCATGCGCCACCAGATGAAGTCGTTGTCGATCTCCCGGAACTTGAAGCCGGGGCCGAAGACCCACTCGGCCTGCTTGCCCAGGTAGTGGGCCTGCTGCTGGCCGTCTTCGGCGTAGCTGCGCACGAAGTAGTCGCGGATCTGGCCGTTGCCTGCGTCGTTGGGGCGGATCTGCACGCCGCTGAGCACCAGGTTGCCGCCCGCGGAGCGGCAGTTGATCAGGGCCAGGAAGCCGCCGGCGGTGGCGCCGCCCGTGTCCGGGACGAACTCGCCGGCCGGGTTCCCGTCCATGGTCAGCTTGACGATCTTGCCCGGGAAGACCTGCACCAGGCCCAGGGTGCCGTCGGGCATGAAGACCACGTCGCCGGGGTTGTTCACCTCGCCGGGGCCGTCCCCCTGGCGGCCCAGGGTCTTGAGGTGCTCGCCGCCGGGTGTCAACACCTGCACCTCGCTCAGCTGCTGGTCCAGCAGGTAGATGTTGTTGGCGTCGTCCACGAGGACGCGGGTGACGATGCCCAGCAGCACGTCCTCGTCGTCGCCGCCGATGCGCCACTGCTCCTGGAGCGCGACGCTCCGCACG
>JBHEPC010000387.1:0-3250 GCA_046260475.1 Candidatus Krumholzibacteriia bacterium
GGGCACGCAAGGATCAGGTAAAAAGCGCCCGCCGCGTCACCGCGGCGGGCGCCGTAGGCCCGAGGGGGATCGAGGCCTACTGGACCAGGACCATCTTCCGGGTCTGGGCCGCGCCGTCGGTGACCAGGCGCGCGAAGTACAGGCCGCTGGCGGCGCGGGCGCCCGCGTCGGTGCGGCCGTCCCAAACCACCTCGTGCCAGCCGGGCGTGGCCGCAGCCGTGAGCCGCCGCACCAGCCGGCCGCGCTGGTCGAACACCGCCAGCTCCACCGCGCGCGCGTCAGCCGGCACGTGGTAGCGCAGGGTGGTCCGCGGGTTGAAGGGGTTGGGCACGGGCGCCAGCAGGGCGGCCAGGCCATCGGCTGACGGCAGCTGTGTCCCGGCCGGGTACAGCTCCGTGACCGCGACGCGGTCCACCCACCAGCCGACGCCGCAGAAGCTGCCGTCCTCGCTGGACCAGCCACTGTCGCTGGTCAGGCGCAGGCGCACGTCCACCGCTGCGGTGCCGTTGCCGTCGGGATCGCCCGCGTTGAGCACGGATCCGGGGATGGGCCAGCTGCCGCTGACGCAGCCGCTGTTGCCGTTGAAGGTGGCCAAAGTGGTCCAACCGGCCCCGGCGTCACCCCAGGGGCGCACCTCCAGGTAGCCGTAGTCGTAGCCGGGCTCCAGCTCGTAGCGGTGGGTCAGCTCCACCTGGGAGGTGGCGGCCGTCGGCACGCCGACCGTGATCCAGGCGAAATCGTTCCAGTTGTTGCCGTAGCCCACGCCGCCGCAGTTGGACCAGCCGGTGGTGCCGAACCACAGGCCGCCCGCGCCGGCGCAGCTGCCGGCCGGGGACTGGTCCCAGTGGGCGTAGCTGTTGCAGAACTGCCACTGGTCGACGCCGGTCTCGAAGTCCCAGACGCCGGCGGTTGCTACGTGGGCCGGCGCGCCGGCGCCGGCGGGGGCGAAGGCCACGTCCAGCACCACGTCGGTGCCCACCAGGGCGATGTTCGTCAGGCTCAGGCCCGACGGGTTGCACTCGTAGTCGCCCGCCCCGGGCACGGTGGCGTCGCTGAAGGCGGTGCGGTCGCGGGGCTCGACCCACTGGGTGCTGTCGGCGGTGAAGGCGGTGAAGCCCGGCCACAGGTCGCCGTTGTCACCCCGGTTGAAGCCCGAGACCTTGGCGTAATTCGCCTGGGGCGCGTCCAGGTTCTCCCACCAGCCGCCCAGGCCGTCGAACCAGGGGCTGGCGTCCACGACGTCCACCAGGCGGTGCAGGTCGTTGGAGTTGCCGCTCGCCGCTTCGTCCACGTGGTAGATGATCAGGCCCTCGGGGTCGGCGAAGCCGTAGGTCTGCTGGCGGCGCAGCAGGCCCTCGTCGAAGCCCAGGCGGCGGCGGTTCTCGACCAGGAAGTACTCGTCCCCGCCGGCGAAGCCGTCCTTGAAGAACTTGTAGGCCACCGCGTTCGTCTCCGCGGGCGGGACCACCAGGCCGGTCTGGCCGACGGTGATCTCCACCGGCGTGACCCAGCCCAGCTGCGCCTTGGACCAGGCCGTCAGGTGGGTGGGGCTGCTGCCGGGAGCACCGCCGTCGCGGCGGGTCCAGCTGCCGCCGGACATCAGGCCCCACTCGCCGATGCCCTGGCTCGAGTAGTCGGTGTCGTAGAGGTCGGGCAGGCCCAGCACGTGGCCGTACTCGTGGGCGAAGACGCCGACGGTGATCATGACGCCGTCGGTGAACTCCTCCGGCTCGACGGAATAGCGGTAGACCATGACGCCGTCGTTCGTGGCCAGGCCGCCGCTGATGGCCCAGGCGTGGGACCAGATGTCGTTGGTGTTGCCCGACTGCTCCTGGCCCGGCCCGGCGTGGACGAAGAACAGGGCGTCCACCAGGCCGTCGTCGTCGCCGCTGTCGGGGATGCCGTCGGGGCCGTCGTTGTCGAACTGGGCGAAGTCCACGTAGGGGTCGAGCTGCGCCACCGCGTCGCGGATCATCTCCCGCGCGGTGTAGGGGTCCTGGCTGCCGTCGCCGTTGGCGTAGCTGGCGTAGGTGTCGGCGGCCGTGGTCCAGCCCACGATCTGGCCGGCCACGCCGAAGGCGCCGTGGCTGACCTCCAGGTAGTAGTCGTTCATGCTCCCGGTGGGGTAGGTGCCCGTGGAGAACATCATGTCCTGGTAGGCGGACGAGGGGTGGTTCACCTGGTCGGCCGGGTGGTCCGTGAACTCCCAGAGGATGACCAGGCAGGTGCCGGTGCCGGTCAGGGCGGCGGCCTTGGCGGTGCTTTCGAGGCGCAGGTCGGCCGCCATCTGCGGCGTGTGCACCTTCCCGTACAGCCGCGCCACCTCTTTGGGCCCCAGGCGATCCAGCAGATCAGGATGGGCCGGCATGGGCTCGGGTCGGCCTGCGGCCAGGACGGAGGAGGCGGTGCACAGGGCCAGGGCGGCGGCACACCAGGTCAGCAGACGGCGCGGGGTCATGGATACTCCTCGGCGGCGGTTGGAGTGAACAGGCGCTATCGATTCCAGTGAACAAGTGTAAACGCTAAAAGTTGCGAAATTGTCACGGGGCGCGAGCTCTCTTAGCAACGCGGCCGGGTAACAGGCATGATCGGCCGGTCGGGCGAGAACTTGAGGCGTAATGTTCTAAGCATATGTATTACAACGAATTATATAATTAGGTCAGGGGTTGATCACCACCTCGGAGGTGATCTCCGCCGTGCCGCGCAGCATCGCCGTCACCGAGCAGTAGGTCTGCTCGGACAGCGCCACCGCCCGCCGCACCTTCTTCTCGTCCAGGTCGCCGCGCAGGGTGTAAGTGACGTGGATCCTGGTGTAGACCCGCGGGTGCGCGTCCGCCCGCTCGCTGACTGCCGAGACCTCGAGGCCCTCCAGCGGCTGCTTCATTTTATGAAGTATGCTGGTGACGTCCACCCCGGTGCAGCCGATCAGGCCGAGAATGACCATTTCCATGGGCGAGGGGGCCGAGCTCGGGCCGCCGTCGGCGGCGGCGGCGTCCGTGACCGCGGCATGGCCACTGGCCGAACGGTGCACGAAGCGCATGCCCCCGGCCCAGGTAGCGGTCATGAGGCTTTGCATCGGTCCTCCTTAGCGCAGGGGGCGGACCCGCTCGGGCTGGTCGTCATGCTCCATGCGTTTCATCAGCGAGTTGATCTCCGCCCCCAGCAGGAACACCAGCCCCGAGAGCCACAGCCACATCATCAGGATCACCAGGGCAGCCAGCGAGCCGTAGGTCTTGTTGTAGGCGCCGAA
>JBHEPC010000402.1:0-4765 GCA_046260475.1 Candidatus Krumholzibacteriia bacterium
GCGGACTCGGGCATGACTCGCTCCTGGTCGCTGGGGACGCTCGGGGTATCCGCACGAGTATGGCGCCGTCCGCGGCACCGCGCAACCCCGGGCTGCCGCGCAGGCGGGCGTGCGCCGTGCCGGCAAGCAGGTCTTGCAGCGGGATTATCATCCTGTTATGATTGCATTTACCGCAATGCAGAGGGAGACCGCCAAGCCACCGGGAGCGACCGCGACCATGACCGGAACCGAGCACACCGGCCGGCGCGTCCTCGTCATCGAGGACGACCGCGAACTGATCGACCTGTTGGACATGCACCTGCAGGCGGAGGGCTTCCACGTCGCCGCCGCCGCCGACGGCGCCGCGGGCCTGCGCGCCTTCCAGGAGGGCGGCTACGCCCTGGTCATCCTGGACTGGATGCTGCCCTCCCTTTCGGGGATCGAGGCGCTGCGGGAGATACGCGCTGCCGACCACCGCACGCCCGTGCTGATGCTGACCGCCCGCGGCGAGGAGGCGGACAAGGTGCTGGGTCTGGAGCTGGGCTGCGACGACTACCTGACCAAGCCCTTCAGCGTGCGCGAGCTGGTGGCCCGCGTGAAGGTGCTGCTGCGCCGGGTGGCCCGGGCCGAGGAGATCGCCCGCATCGCCGCCGGCGACCAGATCATCGAGCTGGGCGAGCTGGCCCTCGACCACGGCAAGCGCAAGGTCACGGTCCGCGGCAAGCCGGTCCAGCTGACGGTCAAGGAGTATGACCTGCTGCACACCCTGGCCTCGCGCCCGGGGCGCACCTACAGCCGGCGCCAGCTCCTGGACCTGATCTGGGAGAGCGACGCCGAGGTGTTCGAGCACACGGTCAACTCCCACGTCAACCGGCTGCGCAACAAGATCGAGGCCAACCCCAACCGGCCCCGCCTGATCCTGACGGTGTGGGGCATCGGCTACCGGTTCACCGACGAGCCCGCGGCCGGCGAGGCCTGAAGTGCGCCTGCCGCGCGCGGCCCGGTCCCTGCACTTCCGCATCACCGCGGTCTTCGTCCTGCTGCTGGCCGCCGGCGGCGGCATCTCCTACCTGTGGCTCGAATCGACCGTCTATGCCCCCTACGACGACGCCCAGGAGCGGCGCTGGTACGAGGAGCTGTCGGCGGCGGAGCTCGATTCCCTGACCGCGCGGCTCGTGCCCCTGGCGGACGATCCGGCACGCGCCGGGCCGGTGCTGGTGCGGTACGGGCGCGGCATCGCCGAGTACGAGGCCGAGGTCATCCTGTTCGACGCGGCCGGCCGCCACGCCGCCTCCTCGGCGCCGGACAGCCTGGCCGCCGCGGTGCCCGCCGCGGACGTCGTCCTGCTGCTGGACATGTCCGACGGCGAATGGGACTTCTCCGCGTACCCGATCCCGGACGACATCACCGCCTGGCAGAACCGCATCTTCGCGGTCCGGCGCCTGCTGCCGCCGGACGGGGACGCCGGCCGCCCCCTGGGCTTCCTGGTCGCCAGCTTCGCCCCGCCCACCATCGCCGTGGGCGAACTCGAGGCGGACGAGCGGCGCATGATCCTGCACGCGGTGCTGCTGCTGCTGCTGTACGCCGCCGCCTCCAGCACCATCATCATGCTGTGGACGAGCCGCCGCCTGCGGCGCCTGGGGCGGGGCGTGGCCGCCTTCGCCGGCGGCGACCTGGGCGCCCGCGTGCCGGCGAGCAGCGCCGACGAGATCGGCGCCCTCGGCCGCCACATCAACGCCATGGCCGAGCGCATCGCCGGCATGGTGGACGAACTGACCCGCAAGGAGAGCTTCCAGCGGCAGCTGGTGGCCAACGTGAGCCACGACCTGCGCACGCCGCTGGCCGGGCTGCGCGGCTACATCGAGACGCTGTCGCTGGGCGGGGAGGACCTCGACGAGCAGGAGCGGAGGCGCTACCTCGCGGTGGTCACCGGGAAGCTGGACCACCTGGACCGGCTGATCGACCACATGCTGATCCTCTCGCGCATGGACTCGGGGCAGGCCGAGTACCGGCGCGAGGACTTCTCCCTGGGCGAGCTGGCGGATTCGGTCCTGGAGCGCTGCGCCCGGCCGGCGGCCGACCGCGGCGTGGCCCTGGACCTGGACCTGGAGGCTGACCTGCCGGACGTGCACGCCGACCCCCTGCAGATCGGCCGCGTCCTGCAGAACCTCGTGGAGAACGGCGTGAAGTTCACCCCGGCCGGCGGCACGGTGACGGTGCGGGCCCGCCGCGACCGGGACACGGTGCAGGTGGAGGTGGCCGACACGGGCGCGGGCATCGCGCCGCAGGACCTGCCCCACATCTTCGAGCGCTTCTACACCGGGGACAAGAGCCGCACCGTACTCGGCGCCGGCCGCGGCCCCGACGACCACCTGAGCCGCAGCTCGGGCCTGGGCCTGGCCATCGCCGCGCGCATCGTCGCGGCCCACGGCACCCGCCTGGAGGTGCGCAGCGCCCCCGGCGCCGGCTCGGTGTTCCGCTTCGACCTGGGCCCCGGCACGGCCGACGGGCCGCCGCGCGCCCCGGCCCCGGCCTGAGGCCCGGACCGCGTCAGCCGCGCCGCAGCTCCCGCGCCACCACCACGCCGCCGGCGGCCGCCACCAGCAGCAGCCCCACCGCCGCCGCCGGCTCCCCCAGCACCAGCTTGCCCAGGCCGAAGAGCAGGCCGTACACGGCGGCGCAGCCGGCGGCCCAGGTGACGAGCACCCCGCGGGTGAGCCCCGCGCCGGTCACGTCCGGCGCCCGGCGGGCCACCGGCCCCCACCAGCCCCCCGGCCGCACGCGCCGGTAGAACGAATCCAGGCGTTCGGGGGTCACCGGCCGGGTGGCGAAGGTCACCGTCAGCCACGCGGCCAGCGACACGGGCACCAGCAGCAGCGCCTTGTGGTGGGTGGCCAGCTCGACCCCGCCGACGCGCAGGGGCGTGGCGAACAGGACGTAGCCGTCGCCGCTCTGCACCGCCGCGGCCGCCTCGAAGCCCACCGCCAGGATGACCGACGCCGCCAGGGCGGCGATCTCGCTCCAGGCGTTGACCCGCCACCAGAACCAGCGCAGGATCAGCACCGGGCCGATGCCCGCGCCCATGGCCCAGACGAAGAGCCAGGCGCGGCCGATGCTGGTCAGGGCGAACGCCACCCAGACGGCGCAGGCCATCATTCCCACGACGCAGATCTTGGCCACGAGCACCGCCTCGCGCTCCGAGGCGCCGGGCCGCAGGAAGCGGCGCCAGAGGTCGTTGACCAGGTAGCTGGCCCCCCAGTTCAGGTGCGTGTCCACCGTGGACATGAACGCCGCGAAGAAGCTCACCAGCAGCAGACCCAGCAGACCCGGGCCCAGCACCTGGAGCATGACCAGCGGGTAGGCCGCCTCCTCGCTCGTGCCCTCCGGCAGCACCGGCAGCAGGACCATGGAGGCCAGGGCCGTGGCGATCCACGGCCAGTAGCGCAGGGCGTTGTTGGCCACCACGAACCACAGGGTGGCCGCCCGGGCGTGGCGCTCGTCCCGGGCCGCGGCCATGCGCTGGATGAGGTAGCCGCCGCCGTCGGCGTTGTGGCTGGCCCACCACATCAGGGTGACGAAGACCAAAAAGCGGAACAGGTCCGAGTCCCAGCCCAGGCCGCCGCCGGGGACCAGGGCCAGGGTGTTGGCGTCGAACAGCGGCGACTCCACCAGGCGGTCCTTCAGCTCGGTCATGCCCCCGACCCGCCGCACCGCCAGCACCGCCACGGTGATCGACCCGGTCATGGCCAGGACGAACTGGATCACGTCGGTGATCACCACGCCCCAGAACCCGGCCAGCAGCGCGTAGCTGAGGGCCAGCGCCGCGCCGCCGACGACCGCCCAGAAGGGGTCGATGCCCAGCACGGACTCGGCGATGGTGGCCATGCCCTTGAGCACCCACCCCAGCACGATGAAGTTGTACAGCAGGGCGAAATAGCCGGCCTTGAAGCCCCGCAGGAAGGCCGCCGGCCGGCCGCTGTAGCGCAGCTCGATCAGCTCGTTGTCCGTCAGCACCTCGGCGCGGCGCCAGAAGCGCGAGAACAGGAACACCGCGAGCATCTGGCTCATGACGTAGTGCCAGCCGAACCAGTTGTACCAGATGCCGTGGTCGCGGATGAACCCGGTCACCGCCAGGGGCGTGTCGGCGGCGAAGGTGGTCGCGACCATGCTCGTGCCCAGCACCCACCAGGGCAGCGAGCGGCCCGACAGGAAGTACTGCTCGGCCGAGGCGGCCGCGCGCCGGCGGAAGGCCAGGCCCAGGACGACGGTGAGCGCCGCGTAGAGCGCGATGACGGTCCAGTCCAGGGGGTGGAGTTCGGCCATGGGGTCCTTCCCGCGGTGGCGAGGCGCGCTGCCCGAAGCGTGGGCGCACCCTAGCACGCGCAGGCCGGTGCCGTAAAGACGGGGCCGCCGGCTCTGGCCGGCGGCCCCGGGGTTGCCCGCCGCGCAGTCCCCCGCGCGGGAAAGGGCAGGTCAGCGCAGCAGCGTCATCTTGCGCCGCAGGTCGCGGTCCGCGGTCTTGAGCACGTAGTGGTAGACGCCCGACGCGGCCGCACGGCCGGCGTCGTCGCGGCCGTCCCACACCACGCGGTGGGGACCGGCGGGCCGGCTGCCGTCCGCCAGGGTGCGCACCAGGCGCCCCCGCCCGTCGTAGACCTTCAGGGAGACGCGCCCGGCCTGCGGCAGCGCGAAGTCGATGAAGGTCTGGGGGTTGAACGGGTTGGGGAAGTTCTGGGCCAGGCTCGTCAGCCCGGGCACGTCGTCGCCCGCGGCCGACAGGCCCAAG
>JBHEPC010000422.1:0-5704 GCA_046260475.1 Candidatus Krumholzibacteriia bacterium
CCGGCCGGCGCCCGCCCCGGCCGGCCGGGCCCTGACCTACGCCGGCGTGGGCGCCTTCGCCACGGAGATCCTGGCGGACATCGGCCCGGGCGTCTCGTCCCTGGTCGAGCCGCTGGTGCGCGCGGTGGCCGCCCGGCCGGGCGCCGTGCGGGGCTGGGTCCCGGACGCGCCCGGTTGGACCGATCTGGGCACCCTGCCCCGGTGGCTGGAGGCCGCCGGCCGGGCCGGGTCCCTGGACGGGGGCGCCGGGCGGCTCGTGCCCCTGACCGGCCACGGTTCGGACCGCCGCTTCTGGCGGATCGCCGCGCCCGGCTGGTCGGCCGGCGCCATGCAGAGCGCGCCCGAGGATCCGGAGTTCGCCCGGGGCGCGGCCATCATGGCGTTCCTTCACGCCCACGACCTGGGGGCGGCCGCGACGCTGGCGGTGCACCCGGACGAGCACGTCCTGTTGGCGGAGGACCTGGGCGAGGCCGACCTGCACGCCCTGGCCGCGGGCCCGCAGCGGGACCGTGCCTACGCCGCCGCGATCGACCACCTGCTGCGGCTGCAGGCGGCCACCGGCCTGGCGGCATCGGCCTGCCCCGCGGCCGTCGACCGCACCCTCGACCGCGCGGCGCTGGCCTGGGAGACCGGCTACTTCCGCAGCCGATTCCTGCAGGGCCACGCGGGGCTGGACGAGGCTGCGCTGAGGCCCCTGGACGCCGAGTTCGCCGCCCTGGCGGTGGGCGTGGCCGCCCAGCCCCTGGTGCTGATGCACCGGGACTACCAATCCCGCAACATCCTGCTGCAGGACGGGCGGGTGCGCCTGGTCGACGTGCAGGGGATGCGCCTGGGCCCGCTGGGCTACGACGCGGCCTCGCTGCTGTGGGATCCGTACGTGGACCTGCCGGCGGACCTGCGCCAGGACCTGCTCGCGCGCTTCGCCCAGGGCGCGGCGGCGGCGCACGGCCTGGTGGTCGAGGCGGCGAGCGCCTGCGTGCTGGCGGCGGGGCTGCAGCGGCTGATGCAGGCCCTGGGGGCGTACGGCTACCTGGGCCACGTCAAGGGCAAGACGGGTTTCCTGGGCCACATCCCACGGGGGTTGGCGAACCTGCGCGACCTGCTGGCGCGCGCGGCCGCCGCGGGCGGTCCCCGGCTGCCGGCGCTCGCCGAGCTGCTGGCCCGCCTTCCGGCGGCGCCATAGCGGCCTCTGCCCGATGCCCTTATGGTGTCAGCCATGTTCAACCGCACCCAAAGCCGTACCCTCGCCCGTGCCGGCGCCCTGGCCGCGACGGCCCTGCTGGCGGCCGCCTGCGGCGGCGACGCTCCGCAGCGCGATGCTCCTGAGCCCGCGCCGACGCCCTCGTCCGGCGCCGCGGCCGCCGTGACCGTCGGGGCCACCCTGGCCCGGCCCGCGCCGGGCACCGTGACCGTGGCCTGGACCTTCGACCTGGCCGACGGCTGGCACCTGTACTGGCACGGCCTGAACGATTCGGGCTATCCCCCCTCGGTGGATCTGACCCTGCCCGCGGGGTGGGCCGCCGGTCCTTTGCGCTGGCCGGTGCCCGAACGCTACCTCATGACCGGCGGCATCCTCGACCATGTCTACCACCGCCGGTTGGTGCTGCTGCAGGACCTGACGCCCCCCGGGGGCGTGGTGCCCGCAGCCACGGTCACCATCGAGGCCGTCGTCCGCTGGCTGGCCTGCCGCCAGGAGTGCGTGCCGGGCCAGGCGCCGCTCGCGGTGACGATCCCCGCCGGGGGCGAGGGCCTGCCGGCCCAGCTGCCGGACCTGCCGCCCTTCCCCGAGCCCCTGCCCGCCGGGACGGCCTTGGCCACCTGGCGCGGGGACACTTTGTCCGTGACCGTACTCGGGGCGGCGGCCCTGCGCTTCTTCCCGGACGCGGACAGCGGACCCTTCGCCGACCTGGTCGCCGACGGGGAGGCCGAGGGCCACCGCCTGGACCTGCGCCTGCGCAGGCGGGACGGTGCCCTCGGGCCCGTGCGCGGCCTGTTGCAAATCGACCGGGCGGACGGCTCCCGCGTGACGGGCCCGTTCGTCGCTCCCGCTTCTGTTGACCCAACCAACCCTGCCGACCCTGCCAACCCTGCCGACTCCGGAGGTTGATGACCATGCGCATCCTCATCGTGACGGCCTGCCTGCTGGCGGCCGCGTCCGCCCTCGCCGGCGTCGTGCCCGGCGACCAGGCCCCTGACTTCACCCTGACCGACACCGCCGGCGAGACCCATGTCCTGTCGGCCCTGCTCGAGGCCGGCAACGTCGTCGTCCTGGAGTGGTTCAATCCCGACTGCCCCTTCATCGTCAAGCACCACCAGAAGCACAAGACCATGGACGAGACCCACGCCGCGGTGAAGGACCAGGGCGTCGTCTGGCTGGCCGTCAACTCGGGCGCGCCGGGCAAGCAGGGCGCTGGCTTGGAGCGCAACAGCAAGGCGTTCAAGGATTTCGACATGAAGTTTCCAGTGTTGCTGGACCCCGAGGGCAAGGTGGGCAAGGCCTACGGCGCGCTGACCTCGCCCCACATGTTCGTCATCGCCAAGGACGGCACCGTGGCCTACGCCGGGGCCATCGACGATGACCGCTCGGCCGACACCCTGGGCGCGACGAACCACGTGGCGGCGGCCCTGGCCGCGGTCCTGGCTGGCCAGCCGGTGGCCACGGCCGAGACCAAGCCGTACGGGTGCAGCGTCAAGTACGCCGACTGACGCGGCCGCGTGCCGGCGGGGCGGGGCGCTTGGGCGAGTCCGCCCCCCGGCCGCATCGTCCCTTGGAAGTTCCCTTGGAAATTCCCTTGGCGCGCCCCGGACCCACCGCTAATTTCCGACCTGCACCTCGCCACCCCGGGAGCCGTCCGTTGAACCTCCGCCTGCGGGAATCGCCGCCTTGGGACACCGCGCTGGCGGCCGCCGCCTGCGTGCTGCTGGTGGCGGGCAGCCTGTCGATCGCCGTCACCCAGATCGTCCTGGGCCTGGCCCTGGCGCTGCTGCTGGCCCGCGGCGTGGTGGCCGGAGCGCGGCCGCCCCGCCTGGGGCTGGAGGGGCCGGCGCTGGCGCTGGCGGCGTGGGCGGCCCTGATGATCCCCTTCTCCACCGACCCGGGGCAGTCGCTGGTCTTCTACCGCCGCTTCTACCTCTTCGCCGCCCTGTGGGTGGGCGCGGCCGCGGCCGGCGGCGAGGGCCGGCGGGCCTGGCTGCTGGCCTGCCTGCTGGCGGGCGCGGTCGTCTCCAGCCTCTGGGGGGCGGGCACGCTGCTGGCAGAGACCGGCAGCCTCTTCGGCCGGCGCCTGGGCCAACTCTCCAACCCCATGACCAGCGGCGCCGTGCTGATGATGGTGGTCCTGACCGCCGGCGCCGTGCTCCTGCAGCGGGGCCTGCCGGGCCGGGTGCGCGCCGTGGTCGCGGTGGCGGCCCTGCCCGTGCTGGGGGGCCTCGTGCTGACGGTCACCCGCAGCGCCTGGTTCGGCCTGGTCGCCGGCGGCCTGGCGATGCTGGTGGTGGCCCGGCCGCGCCTGCTGCTGCCGGCGGGCCTGGGGGCGATCCTGCTGGCGGCTCTGCTGCTGTTCGCGCCGGACGGCCTGCTGCCCGAGCGCATGGCCCGGATCACCAGTGCCGAGTACCTGACCTCGGGCGCCAGCACCAGCCGGCGTCTGACCATGTGGCAGGGCGGCCTGGCCATGGTCCGGGACAAGCCCCTGACCGGAATGGGGGACCGCGACCTGCGCGAGCTGGGGCCCCTCTACTACGACGAGGATCCGGCGTACTATCACGGCCACCTGCACAGCAACCCGGTGATGTTCGCCGCCCTCTGGGGCCTGCCCGGGCTGGTCCTGGCCAGCGTGTTCATCGGCGCCCAGGCGGTGCTGCTGGTCCGGCAGGTGCGCGGCCTGCGCCGGCGGCCGCCGGACGTGGCGCCCTGGGCCGAGGCCTGGGCCCTGGCCGCGGTCGGCGTGTGGTGCGGCCTGCTCGTGGCGGGCTGCTTCGAGTGGTACTTCGGCGACGCCGAGACCCAGACCCTGAACCTGGCCATCATCGGCATCGCCCTGGGGGCGGGGAAAGAGCGCAAGCATGACTGAACGGCCCACGGTGTTCCGTCGCCGGGCGGGGATCCTCCTGCATCCGACCAGCCTGCCCGGGCCCGACGGCATTGGCGACCTGGGCCCGTCCGCCTACCGCTGGCTCGATTGGCTGGTCGAGCACGGGCAGTCCCTGTGGCAGGTGCTGCCCCTGGGGCCCACCAGCTACGGCGACTCCCCTTACCAGACCCTCTCGACCTTCGCGGGCAACCCGCTGCTGATCAGCCTCGAGCGTCTGGCGGACCGGGGCTGGCTGCGGACCGACGAATTGGCCCGCCGCCCCCGCCTGCCCGCCGACCGCGTCGATTACGGCGCCGTGATCGCCTGGAAGACCGCCATGCTGGACCGGGCCTGGGAGCGCACGAGCCCGGCCGACCGGGCCGAGCTGGAGGCCTGGGCCCGGCAGCATGCGGACTGGCTGGAGGACTGGGCCCTGTTCGCGGCGGTGAAGGAAGAGCAGGATGGCCGGCCCTGGACCGCGTGGCCCCGGGGCCTGGCCCTGCGGGAGCCCGCCGAGCTGGCGGCGGCCCGGGCGCGCCTGGCCGACCGCATCGCCGCCCACCGCTTCCGCCAGTGGCAGTTCTTCGTCCAGTGGCAGGAGCTGAAGCTCTACGCCCAGGCCCACGACGTGGCCGTGATGGGGGACCTGCCCATCTTCGTCGCCCACGACAGCTGCGACGTCTGGGCCGACCGCGAACTGTTCCGCCTGGACAAGGATGGCGAGCCCACCCACGTGGCCGGCGTCCCGCCGGACTACTTCAGCGCCACGGGGCAGCTGTGGGGCAACCCGCTGTACGACTGGGAGCGCTCGGCCGCCGCGGGCCACCGCTGGTGGATCGCGCGGGTGCGCACGGCCCTGGAGCTGGCGGACGTCCTGCGCCTGGACCACTTCCGCGGCTTCGAGGCCTATTGGGAGGTGCCCGCCGGGGAGACCACGGCCATCAACGGCACCTGGCGGCCGGGGCCGGGCGCGGCCTTCTTCGCCGCCCTGAAGCAGGCGCTGGGCGGGCGGCTGCCCCTGGTGGCGGAGGACCTGGGGGTGATCACGCCCGCGGTCGAGACCCTGCGCGAGCAGGTCGGCCTGCCCGGCATGAAGGTGCTACAGTTCGCCTGGGACGATCCCGTCAACGTGTTCCTGCCCCACGCCCATCGCCCCGACTGCGTGGTCTACACCGGCACCCACGACAACGACCCCACCCTGGGCTGGTGGGAGCACCGCGCCGGCGCGGCCGAGCGCGAGCTGGTCGCCGAGTACGTGGGCGGCCCGGTCACCGAGCCCCACTGGACCCTGATCCGCCTGGGCATGCTCAGCTGCGCCCACACCTTCATCGCCCCCCTGCAGGACGTGCTGGGCCTGGGGCGCGAGGGCCGCATGAACCTGCCGGGCGAGGGCGCGGGCAACTGGAACTGGCGCCTGCCCGCCGGCGCGTTCACCGCTCCGGCCGGGGCGCGCCTGGCGCGGCTGACCTGGCTGGGCGCGCGCCGTCCCGACCAGACCCGGCCCCGGGCCGCGGCGCCCGCCGTTGCCGAGGGCGCTAACGACGACGACGGGCAGGCCGGCGGTTGAACCGCCTGCGCGCGATCAGCGGCGACTTCCGCCGGGTGCTGTTGGCCACCCTCTTCTTCGGGGC
>JBHEPC010000432.1:0-4340 GCA_046260475.1 Candidatus Krumholzibacteriia bacterium
GCTCCGTCGCCGCCGCCGGCGGGGAACTTCGCCCGGCCGCCCCGGGCGGGGGCGGACCCGTACGCCTCCTAACCAGCTCCCAGGCAACACGTTGAGCGCGGCCGCCCTTGGGGCGGCCGCTTTTTTTACATTCGCTGCGCAGAGATTGCTTTGAAATCGGATAAAGAGGCTGCTTTTTAGTTGGCACCGCGCCGACCCAGGGAAGGAGACCGCGCCATGCCCACGCCCAGCCTCGTGACCCTCGCCCCACAGATCCAGGGGGACCTGCAGCGCATCGTCGAGCTCATGGCCCGGCTGACGGGCATGCCCGTGGGCCTGATCAACGGCCTCGATGGCGACCACCTGCAGGTTGCGGCGGCCGGCGGGGACGCGAACCCCTACCGGCCCGGCGCCCGCTTCCCCCTGGCCGCGCCGGGGGTCTACTGCGAGGCGGTGATCCGCACCGGCGCGCCGCTGCATCTGCCGGACGCCCTGCGCTCCGGCTACTGGAGCGCCGACCCGGCCTTCGTGCCGCCCGTGGTCTCGTACCTGGGCTACCCGGTGCGCGACCCCGACGGGAACACCCTGGGCACCATCTGCGTCATGGACCGCCGCGAGCGCACCCTCGACGCCAACCAAATCGAGCTGGTCGAGAGGATGCGGGACCTGGCCGAACGGCACCTGGAGCTGGCCTGGCTGAACGCCGTGCTGGGGGACCGGGGTCGGGGCGTGGGGGACTACGGGCGGGAGATCGCCGCGCTGCGCGACCTGATCCCCATCTGTTGCAGCTGCAAGAGCATACGCGACGATTTCGGCTACTGGCAGGCGGTCGAGAGTTGGTTCGCCGCGCGGACCGGGGCCAACTTCACCCACGGCATCTGCCCCGATTGCCTGCGGCGCCTCTACCCGGACCTGTGCGAGGAGACGGCCGGCGGGGCCTGACCGGGCCAGCCGTGCCGCCGCGGGCCAAAGACAACGCCGCCCCGGTCAGGGACCGGGACGGCGCCGTCGTACAAGGCCGGCTTCGGTGGCGTTGGGTTCCCCCGACTCGGGGGTTGCCCGATCAGCCACGCGGGCCGGAAGGGCTCCCGTCAACGCCGGGACGCCACCTCCACCGAGCCGAATCTATCAGAACCCACTGGATCACCTCCTATTCAGGCGTGTTCCGTGCGGCGAGTCCCACCTCGCCCGGTCCCCCGGGCCGCCCAGGCCCGCCAAGGGTCCGCCGCAGCTGGTGCGGAACGATACCAATAAGCTTAGAGGGGCCGCGGGCCGGCGGCAAGCGCAAAATAAACGGCGGGCGGGACCGGGGTCCCGCCCGCCGCGCCGCCTTGCGGACGGCCGGTCGGACTAGTCCTGCATGCCGCGGGCCAGCTCGTTGGCCGCGGGCACGCCCTGCATGAACTCGATCGAGCTCTGCAGCAGGCCGATGATGTACTTCGGGTTGTGGACGCCCAGGGAGCGGTCGTTCGCGATCGTGATGATGTAGTTCCAGAGCGCACCCGCCGAGTCCTGCGAGGTGGTCACGCCGGCTACGGGGTGGCCGTCGTGGTACAGGCCGGCGGCCTCGAGCAGGAGCTCGAGCTCGTGGCCCAGCGCCGCGACGCTGTCCTGGACGCCGTTGTAGTTGAAGGTGTTCAGACCGGTGTGGCACTTCACGCAGGTCGCCGTGTTCAGCACCTCGGTGCCCTCCAGGTCGGCCCGCATGTTGAAGCTGTGACCGCCGACCACGAAGTTGCGGCCCAGGTCGAAATGGCAGTCGACGCAGCCGTTGTCGGTCAGGGTGCGGTGGTACTCGGTCTCGGTGTAGGTGAAGCCGGCGAATTCGTAGCCGTTCACGCCCGCCAGCATGTCGGCCTGCGGACTGTAGTGGGGGCCCCAGTGGGTGCTCGTGATCGTGACCTCGGGGGTCGCCACCATGGTGTTGGTCCCGCGACGGGCCTTGTGGCACACCGCGCACAGGTTGCCGGCGGCGATGTCGATCTGGTCGCCGGTGACCAGGGCCACCGGGTCCGTCGAACGCAGGCTGAAGTCCGAGGTGCTGTGCGGTGCGTGGCAGGTGAAGCAGTGGATGGCCGTGGGGTTGGTGTACGTGCCCGGGTTGTTGCCCGCGACCAAGTCCAGGAAACCCTCGCTGGAATGGCAGCCGGAGCAGGAAGCGCTGCTGGCGCGGTTCGTGTTCAGGCCGCTCGCGTGCAGGGAGTTGGCCCACTGCTGCTCCGCCGAGACCAGGTAGGTGTCCTGGTCGCTGTGGCAGCTGAAGCAGTTGGACGCACCGGGGTCGACCTGCTGCACGGTGGTGATCTCGCGGGTGCAGGCGCCGAGAGAGACCAGGGCGAGCATGCCGGCCACGATGAACAGGGTCTTGAGGGTCTTCGACATTGTCATTTCCTCCTTGTCCTTACCGGGTTCCGGTAACCTAGTCGATCGAGAGTCTGTAGCCGACATTGAGCCACACGACGTTCGCCGTGTAGTAGCGATCCAACAGCACGTAGTCGTCGTAGTTGTAGACGTTGTACTTGACCTCGACGAAGTAGTCCTTCAGCAGGTCGTAGTGGCCTTCGAAGGAGAGGATGGACTTCTCGATGTCCAGGTCCTTGCCGATGTCGAGGTAGGTGGCGCCGAAGGACAGGCGCAGGTCCTTGACGTACTCCAGGTCGACGCGCCCGCTGACCGTGTGGTTGTCGGCGGTGAAGCCGGCCAGCCGGTCCACGTACTCGTCGTCGGAGTAGGCGTAATCCACGCTGAACGCGCCCCAGCCCGGCCAGCTCAGACGCCCGAAGGCGTTGTAGCGCTGCCCGTTGGTGGAGACGTCGATCAGGGGGAACCTGCGCTCGCGGTCCGCGTAGCCGACGCCCAGGGTCAGGTCGCTGCGCGGGGTGGCCTGGATGCTGGCCTTGAAGCGGTTGGCCTCCATGTCCTTCAGGAGGGTCAGGCCTTCCTGGTCCTCCTTCTCGCTGCTGGCGTAGCTGACCTTGGCCGAGACCCGGGTCCCGTACCTGAAGGTGCCGCCCACGCGCCAGGTGTTGTACTCGGTCAGCGTCCAGTCGTCGTCGTTGGTGACGTAGCCCCAGCCGGCGGTGAGGTTGCCGACGGGGTTGTACCAGGTGCCGTCCACGTCGTTGCGCACGTAGTCGGTCTGCAGGCCCGTAGCCGAGTCCTCGACGCGGCTGCCCAGGAACCGGTACTGGAGCTTCCAGTCCCGGACCGGCTTGAGCACGCCCACGTACTGGAACGTGGCCAACTCGTAGTCGGTGCCGACCTCCGTCAGCTCCTGCTTGCCGAACGCCGCCCGCGCGTAGTGGGACAGCAGCTCCGGCAGCAGGTAGCAGGGCCCGTTCGCGCGCAGGGACACGACGCGGCCCCGGCGTTCGGCCGCGGCCAGGTTCTCGTCCGTGAAGGCGGAGAACTCGTAGCCCACGGCGGCGGCGCGGCTGCCCGCCCGCCCCTCGGCCTCGAAGCGGCCCGTGAACAGCTTGTAATCGTAGCCCGCGCCCAGGAAGCCGGCGGTGTGCGCCGGGTAGGAGTACCTGTCGCCGGTCCGGCGCTGGTCGCCCAGGTCGGCGCTCAGGCGCCAGCTGCGCGACGGCGTCAGCACCAGGCTGCCGCGCATGTTCTTGCGGTCGCTGGCGACGTCGCCGGCGGCGTCGAAGAGCTGCCGGTGCCGGTCGTACTTAAGGTTCAGGTTCACCAGGCCGGGCACGCGGTAGCCGAACATGCCGCGGCCGCTCTCCTGGTTCACCTCGTGCACGTCCAGGGTGAAGAAGCTCTTGCGGCCCATCTGGCCGTGCAGGTTCACCCTGGAGACGGTGAAGCCCTCGTGGATGTTGAAGGTCTCGGGCATGGCGCTCAGGTCGCCGGCGTCCTCGTCCTTGATGACGCCGCCGAGCTTGATCTCGCCACCGAGCGGACCCGCCCAGGCGGACGGAACCGCCAGGGCGGCCAGCAGCAGCAGCGTCATCCCGAGGGTCGTGGCTTTGCGATGCATCACATCACCCTCCTAGCGGGAATGGCAGCCGGCCGCGAAGCACCCCTGGCCTTCGAGCGCGGTCGTCAGGAAATTGCGATTGGTGTACGAGCCGTGGATGTCCACGTGGCACTCGGTGCAGGACACGCCGGCAAAGTCGCTGCCGTGCTGGCTGTTGTAGTTGTGCAGCGGCACGACGTGGCACTGGGTGCAGGTCTGGTAGTGGGGCGCCTCGTAGGGCTGCTTCAGCAGACGCGGCACGTAGGACCCGTGGGGGTCGTGGCAGGCGATGCAGCCGCCCTCGTCGGTGCCGTAGTCCACGGCGGCCTGGTGCTCGTACGGGAACGGTCCCTGGAACTCGTTGTGGCAGGACAGGCAGGCCGCGTTGGTGCCC
>JBHEPC010000444.1:0-4523 GCA_046260475.1 Candidatus Krumholzibacteriia bacterium
CCTCGGTCGCGTGGGCGTGGAGGGCCTGCCGGCGCCCCAGGAGGAAGCCAAGGCGCAGGACTTCCGCGTGATCATCGAGACCGAGGGCGCCGAGACGATCTCCTTTCCCCTGGACCACGACGCCGAGGGCTGGTTCTTCCCGGCGCCCCTGCATCCGGTGACGCCCAACGACGGCGGCGCGCTGCTGGTGCGCATCGGCGACGGCACGGACGAGAGCGCGCCGCAGGATCTGGCCGTCGGGGCGCTGCCGCCCGCACCGGGCGCCTTCGCCTCCCTGGTGGCCACCATGCGCGAGCACCTGGAGCAGCGCGCCGTCTGGGCCGGCACCAGCATCGCCGAGCTGCAGGCCACGCCGGCGGGCGAGCTGGCGCCGTTGCTGCTGCCGCTGAAGGTGGCCCAGGCCTACCTGGACGACCCGGGCGACCCGCGGGACCTGACCGACCTGGCCGGCGGCGCGGACGGATTCCTGGACGACCAGGACGCGGAACTGCTGGACCGGGTGTTCGGCTACTTCGCGCTGGAGTCGCTGCTGCGGCTGGAAATCGAGGGGTTCGCGGCCGTGGACACCACCGAGGACGAGGGGGCGGGCGCGGCCCTGCTTGGCGCCGCGGCCGCCGAGACCGCCGGTGCGACCGCCGGCAAGGCCTGCATCAGCGCCCGCCCGGACATCACGACGGCGTACCAGCTGTCGAAGGCCATGATCCGCTCGGCCGTGGCGCAGTTCGGCGCGGACCCCGGATCGGACGCCGGACAGATCCTCGCCAAAGGCGGCCTGGCCATGGCCGGGCTGGGGATCGCGCCCGGGCTGGGTGTCCCGGCCGGCGTCGCCGGCGCCGTGCTGGCTGCGGTCCAGGGTTCGGTCGGCGCCGTCGCGGGCCTGCTGCCCAGCTCTTTCGTCCTGCTCAACTGCGCGGTGGACAAGCAGGAGTTCAACGAGGATTCCCGCGAGGTTGCCACCTACAGCGACGTTTGGGTGCGGGCGGCCTCGACCGGCTGGTCGGCCGACCAGGCGGTCTCCGGCGTGGTGACGAGCCTGCTGGGCGCCCACCTCTCGCACACCGACAAATTGAAGATCCAGGACAGCGCGGCCCTGCGCGACATCGGCGTGGCGGGCCTGGGCCTGGGAGCGGCGGAGGTGTTCGAGGACACGGGATTGATCGAGTTCTGCCCCGAGGAGTGGAACGTCGACATCTCCAGCCCCGTGTACTGCACGGCGGCCGCGCTCGCCCGCCGCTTCGACGTCGACATCGAGGCCCAGACGGCCACGCCCAGGGAGGCCGGCCAGGACCAGCTGCAGGTCGCCGCCCAGTCCGCCAAGTTCGGTGGGCGCGAGGTCCACCAGGACGTCCCCATGGAGGTCCTGCGGATCCAGGTGGACGTCACGCCCCCCGAGATCTACGTCACGGACCCCGGCAGCGACGTCGACGTCACCGCCGCGATCCGCCACGCGGACCTGACGACCCTGCGCTGGACCGCGGCGCACGGCAGCTGGCAGGACGGCCTGGGCAGCGACACCAACGACGGCCGCACGCGCCCCCTGCGCACCCCCGAGGCCGAGAGCGCCTATCCGTTCCTGGTTTCGGTGGAATCCTTGACGCGGTACGGCGCGCGCGCCTCGGGCGAGCCCCCGCGGGTCGGCTTCGCGACCATCCGCCTGGGTCAGCCGACGGTGCACGTCGAGCCCCCGTACGTCTGCATCCAGCCCGGCGAGACCCAGCAGTTCACCGCCAGGGTCACCGGCGCGCAGGACTCGACGGTGGTCTGGGATGTGATCGAGGGCTACGGGACCATCGACCAGAACGGACTCTACCGTTCCTTCAGCGAGGGCACGAGCAGCGCCGTCATCGAGGCCAGGCTGGCCGCCATCGATACCGTGGCGGGCCAGGCCGACCTGGACGCCTCTTCCTGCAACTGTTCCGTGGAGATCGCCATCACCGGTGATGCCGTCTGGAACTCCGCAAGCTCCCAGGCGGCCTACACGGTCAGCTATTTCGACGACTACTTCTACCAGTTCTGGTTCGGCATCGGCAACGACGACCTCCCCGCGATCACGGCCAATCTGGGCTTCGAGAATGACAAGCCGGCCCCCGTCCCGGGCGACACGGGCGATTGGAAGGTGTCGTTCGGGTTCGTCACCGCAAACGAGTCATGGAGCAGCGTCTGGGACGAGGAGAACGTGCCCCTGCCCGGCGTGACCCTGACCATCACCGAACTGACGGAGACCACGATGATTGGCCGCTTCACCGGCAACGCCTTCCAGCTGGACGTCGACGGCACCCCGACCTCGATCATCGGGGTGGACGTGGTCATCCGGGCCGCGTATTGGGGGGGCGAGGGTTGGCCCTGCGAGTAGGCAGGATCCCGCGCCCGCTGCGGGAGCGGGACGGCACGATACGTATCGTTCCCTCATCACTCCAAAAATCTTTGTTCGCTTACCGTACTTAGTGTATCATGGGAGGGCATGAAGTATGCGCAGGCGCCGGGGCTTGCCCCTGACGCCGCCGAACGGACCACGACCTGGAGACGATCCCGTGACCCGTACCACCATCGGCCGTACCGGCCCCGCGCTCGCCCTGGCGGCGGTCTTCGTCACCGTCCTGGCCCTAAGCCAGGCCGCCCCCGCCCGCGCCTCCTGGTCCCTGGTCTGGTCCGACGAGTTCGACGGCACCGCCCTGGACCTGGGCGACTGGAACTACGACGTCGGCACCGGCTGCCCCGACCTCTGCGGCTGGGGCAACAACGAGCTGCAGTACTACCGCACCCAGAACGTGGCCGTCACGGGCGGCAACCTGGTGATCACCGCCCGGGACGAGTCCTACGGCGGCGCCTCGTTCACCTCGGGCAAGGTCCACACCCGCGGCAAGCGCTCGTTCCTGTACGGGCGATTCGAGATGCGGGCCAAGCTGCCCACCGGCGGCGGCATGTGGCCCGCCTTCTGGATGATGCCCCAGGACGATGCCTACGGCGGCTGGGCGGCCAGCGGCGAGATCGACATCATGGAATCGGCCAACGCCACCACGTCCGTCGGCGGTGCGCTCCACTTCGGCGGCCAGTGGCCGGAGAACACCTCCACCGGCGGCTCCACGACCCTGGGCGGCACCAGCTTCGCCGACGACTTCCACGTCTACGCCGTCGAGTGGGAGCCGGACGCGATCCGCTGGTACGTGGACGGCGTGCTGTTCATGACCCGCACCAGCGCCCAGTGGTACTCCGACGGCGCCCCCGGCAACCCGCGGGCGCCCTTCGACCAGCCCTTCTACCTGATCCTGAACACCGCCGTGGGCGGCTGGTACACCGGCTGCACCGACCCCGGCTGCGTCACCGCCGACCTGCCCCAGCAGTACGTCATCGACTACGTGCGGGTGTACCAGGACATCGCCAACTTCCTGCCCACGGTGGCGATCACCGCGCCCGCGCCGGGGGCCCAGCTGCCGGCCGGCGACATCGCCCTGGCCGCCGACGCCGCCGACAGCGACGGCACCATCGACCGGGTCGAGTTCCACGCCGGCGCCACGCTGCTCTTTGCCGACACGACGGCGCCGTACGCCTATACCTGGACCGGCGTCGCCGACGGCTGCTACACCCTTTCCGCACGCGCCATCGACGACCTGGGCGGCGAGGCCATCGCCACCGTCGACGTCACCGTCGGCGCCGGCTGCGGCCAGGCCCCCTACGCGGGCACGGCCCCCGTCCTGCCGGCGCGCCTGCAGGCCGAGGACTACGACGTCGGCGGCGCCGGCATCGCCTACCAGGACAGCGATCCGGCCAACACCGGCGGCCAGTATCGCCCCGCCGAGGGCGTGGACATCGAGGCCTGCACCGACACCGGCGGCGGCTGGAACGTCGGCTGGATCGAGCCCGGCGAGTGGCTGGAGTACACCGTCGACGTGCCCGCGGCCGGGGGCTACACCGTGCTGGCGAGGGTCTCGTCGGTGCTGGGCGGCGCGCGCTTCCGCGTCGAGGCCGGCGGCGTCGACGTCACCGGCGAGGTCACCGTCCCGCGCACCGGCAGCTGGCAGCTGTGGACCACCGTGTCGGCGACCGCGGTCCTGCCCGCAGGCACGCAGGTCGTGCGCTTCGTGCCCACGACGGCGGGCTTCAACTTCAACTGGCTGGAGTTCCAATCCGGCGCGGCGGCCGTGCTGCCGGACGCCGGCCGCGGGGGCTACGCCCTGCACCCGGCCTGGCCCAACCCGTTCAACCCGTCGACGACCATCGCCTACGAGGTGCCCGAACCGGCGACGGTGCGGGTGACCGTCCACGACGTGGCGGGCCGCCTGGTGCGGACCCTGGCCGCCGGCGCGGCAGTGCCGGCCGGGCGCCACGAGCTCGTCTGGGACGGGCGCGACGGCGCCGGGCACGCGGTCGCGGCGGGCGTGTACCTGTGCCGGCTGGAGACCGCGGGGTTCGCGGCGACCCGGCGCCTGACTCTCGTCAAGTAGGGCGCGGCCCGGCCCGGGTCCCCAGGTGGATGGCCGCGAGGGTGAGCCCCGCCCCCGCCAGCTGCAGCGGGCCCAGGCGCT
>JBHEPC010000017.1:0-12127 GCA_046260475.1 Candidatus Krumholzibacteriia bacterium
AGGGCCAGGGCGGTCACCAGCACCCGCGCCAGGGTCAGGCCCGCCCGGGCCTCGCCCCCTGCGGCCAGGGTCATGAACAGCCCGGTCAGGGCGTCGAACAGCCCCGGCGAGGCGACCACGTACAGGCCGATGACCAGCTCCAGCACCAGGTACGGCACCAGCGAGACGCGCCGCCCGGCGACGACCCGCCCGCCGACCCAGCTGCCCAGACCCAGGCCGCCCATGAACACCATGATGATCAGCGCGGCCGCGTGCAGCGAGTTGCCCACCACGACGATCAGCATGCGGTTCCAGGTGACCTCGGCAATGAGGCTGGCGGCTCCCGACGCGAAGAAGGCCAGGTAGATCAGGGCCGCGAAGAGGGCGCTGCGCAGGCGAAGGGGCATGGCGGATCGCTCCTGTCGGGGACTGGAAGGCCTAGCCGGACACTGGGACCCGCCAATAATAGGGCATGACCGCCCGAAGGTGAAAAACTTATGAATTGATTAACAGGGTGCCGCCGCCTGGCGCCAAAGGATGATTCTGAAGGGGATTCTCGTTTGCGATGGCGCTCGCCACCCGGGCTGCGTTTTGATTTTATGTCGCGCAGGGCGGGTGATGTCATCCACATGCGGGCTAAAACTGCAAAAATCTCACCGCCAGCGGCCATCCTGCAGGTCCAGGTATGCCTCGGCGACCAGGTCGCCGGGCGCCACCTCCAACCGGGCCATCAGCGCCCGGGCCTCGGCCTCCCCGGCGGCGGTCTCCTCGTCCGCGGCCAGCACCACCTCCAGCTCCAGGAAGTCGCCCAGCCCCTCGACCCGGTCCAGGTGGATGCGGGTGCGCCCGGCCAGCAGCAGCTCGCGCCGCTTGCGCACCCGTCCGCGCACCGGCAGGGCGGCCGCCAGCACCTCCCGCAGGGCCGCCGCGTCGTCCACCGGGGCCAGCGCGTAGCGCGAGGTCCGCGGCCCGGTGCGGTCGGGGCGCTCGTAGAAGATCAGCTCGCCCCGTCCGTCGGCGAACGCCCGCAGCTTCAGGCGTCCGGTGGCCGTGGCGAAGAAGGTGTCGTCCTGCTCGATCACCACGGGAGGGCCGTCGCCCAGGTCCAGGGCCAGGGCCCGGAGCCGGGCCGGATCGCTCGCCCGGGCCTTGATTTCCACGTTGCGGGGCATGGCTCTCCTTCGGGACGGCGGACGCTGCGCCCGCCAGCCTAACCCACGGAGGGGACGTTGACCACGAAAGCGCCGCCTTCCCCCAAGGGAAGGCGGCGCCTTTTCGTCGCAACGGGCCGCGCGGCTAGTACTTGTCCCGCGGGAACTCCTTCACCGCCGGTACGGCGACCGGCTCGTCCTTGATCTTCTGCAGCAGCACCTCGACCGCCTTCTCCAGCTGGGGATCGCGCCCGGCGATCTCCTCGTGGGGCAGGTTGTCGATGGGCACCGTCGGGTCGACGCCGTAGTTCTCCACGTCCCACTCGCCCTCCATGTTGAACAGGCCGAACTCGGGGAACGTGACGCTGCCGCCGTCCATCAGGCTGATGCCCCGGCTGATGCCCACCAGGCCGCCCCAGGTGCGGGTGCCGATGACCGGGCCCAGCTCGTAGTACTTGAAGTAGTAGGGCAGGGCGTCGCCGCCGCTGCCGGCGTAGCCGTTGCTGATCATCGCCAGGTGCCCGGCGAAGGCCGTGCCCGGCGTGCGCCAGTCCTGGCCGTAGCGGGGCTTCCACAGGTTGACCAGCTTCTGGCGCATGATGTTCATGACGTAGTCGGGGATGAACCCGCCGCCGTTGAAGCGCTCGTCGATGATGAGCCCCTCCTTGCGCAGGTTCGGGTAGTAGCCCTTGGCGAAGCCCTGCTGGCCGCCGACCGCCGTGTTGGGCATGTGCAGGTAGCCGATCTTGCCGCCGGACAGCTCGTCCACCTTGCGGCGGTTGCCCTGCACCCAGGCCTCGTAGCGCAGGTCGAACTCGCTGGCCACCGGCACCACGGTGACGGTGCGGCTGTCCTTGCCGTCGGCCCGGGGCCCCACCTCCAGCACCACCTGCCGGCCGACCTTGCCCTCCAGCAGGCTGTACGGGTTCATCGGCGCCTTCAGCTCGACGCCGTCCACCTTCAGCAGGTACTCGCCCTCGTTCACCTCGAGCCCGGGCACGTGCAGGGGCGTCGGGGTGCCGCCGTTCCAGTCGCGCTCGGTGAGGATGCGGTCCAGGGTGTAGCGGCCGCTCTTGCGGTCCAGGGCGAAGTCGCTGCCCAGCAGGCCGGTGCCGATCCGCTCGGGCCGCGGCATGTCGCCCGGCCGCACGTAGCTGTGGGACGAGTTCAGCTCGCCGATCAGCTCGCCCACCACGTAGCTGAAGTCGGCGCCGTGGCTGACGTAGGGGATCAGCTGGCCGTAGCGCTCGTACATGCGCTGCCAGTCCACGCCGTGCATGCCCGGGTCGTAGAAGAAGTCCCGCTCCTGGCGCCAGGCGTCGCGGAACATCTGCCGCCACTCGGCGCGGGGATCCACGCGGGCCTGCATCTCGTCCGTGCGCAGGGGCTTCTCCGCCGGCTTCTGCTCGGCCTTGGCGTCGATGATGCCGAACGAGCCCTTGGCGCCGTACAGCAGCTGCTTGCCGTCCCGCGACAGGGTGTAGCCGTCGGCGGGGGAGAGCACGGTCTTCTCCTCGCGCTTCTTCAGGTCGTAGACCTTGATGGCCGCGCTGCCGCGGTTGTTGCCGCGGCCGCCGCCGGGGGTGAAGGGCCGGTTCATGTAGAACAGCTTGCCGTCGGCGAAGGCCAGGTCGTAGTAGTTGCCCGGGTCCACCTCGAGGGCGGCCAGGCGGTCGGCCAGCCCGTCGACGTCGATCTTGACCGGCGGCTTCTTCTTGGCCTTCTTCGCGTCCTTCTTGTCCTCGTCCTTGTCCGCGTCCTCGTCCTCGTCCTCATCCTCATCCTTCTTGTCCGCGTCTTCGTCCTTGTCCTTGTCCTTTTCCTCGCCCTCGACCTCGACCTCGTCGCTCTCGGGCGGGAACGGGTTGGGCACGTCCTGGCGCAGGGTCGCCACGTAGATGCCGTCCATGTCCGCCCAGATCGGGTGCAGGTCGTAGCCGCCCAGGGTGGGGTTGAAGTGGCGCGCCGAGACGAAGAACAGGTACTTGCCCTCGTCGTCGAAGCAGGGCTGGCCGTCGTTGGTGAAGTCGTTGGTCACGCGGTGCGATTTGCCGGCGGCCACGTCGTACAGGAAGATCGAGCTGAAGTTGTTGGCCTCGCTGCGGGTGTAGGCCACCCAGGCCGAGTCGTGGCTCCAGGCGTACTGGCGGATGTCGTCGGAGACGCCCTTGTCGATGCGCTTCATGGCGCCCGACTGTGCGTCCACCAGCCACAGGTTCATGGCCGCGTCGCTCAGCAGCAGGTGCTTGCTGTCGGGGGACCATTCCATGCCGTACTGCCAGGCCTCGGCCATTTTCGTCAGCTGCTTCTCCTCGCCCGAGCCGTCGCCGGCGCGCATGTACACCTGGTACTCGCCCTCGCGGTCGCTCAGGTAGGCGACCCAGCGCCCGTCCGGCGACCACACGGGGTCGCGCTCGCGGATGCCCGGGGTGGCGGTCAGGTTGCGCACGTCGCCCTTCTCGGCCGGCACGGTGAAGATGTCGCCGCGGGCCTCGAACACGGCGCGCTTGGCGTCGGGGGCCAGGTCGCCGCCGCCGATCAGGTCGGTCACCTTGCGCAGGCCCGGCCGCGCCGCCGTGTTGTCGCTGTACAGGCCGACGGTCACCTTGCGCGTGCGCTCGGTGGCCAGGTCCAGGACGTGCAGCCAGCCGCCGTTCTCGTAGACGATGGCGTCGGTCCCCAGGCTCGGGTGCTTGACGTCGTACTCGTCGTGGTCGGTGACCTGGCGCTGCTCGCCGGTCTTCAGGTCGTGGGCCCAGATCTGCAGGCGCCCGGTGCGGTCGCTGCTGAAGTAGATGGTGTCGCCGTGCCACATGGGGAAGTTGTCGCTGCCGATCCAGTCGGTCAGGCGCTGCGTGTCGTTCTGCTTGAAGTCGTAGATCCAGATGTCCTGGGCCATGCCGCCCTGGTAGCGCTTCCAGGTGCGCAGCTCGCGGCTGATGCGGTTGTAGGCCAGCCGCGTGCCGTCGGGCGACCAGCTGGAGAGCCCGGCCTCGGGCAGGGCGAGGCGCACGGGCAGGCCGCCCGTGGCGTCGACGGTGAACAGCTGCTGGTCGCGGCCGGTGCGGGTCTCGCGCCCGGACTGGAAGCGCACGGCCTTGCCGTCGGGCTGCCAGTCGATCACGCGGTCGTAGCCCGGGTGCCAGGTCAGGCGGACCGGCTCGCCGCCGGCGGAGGGCACCGCGTACACGTCGTCGTTGCCGTCGTAGTTGCCCGTGAAGGCGATGGTGCGCCCGTCGGGGCTGAACTTGGGCTGCTGCAGGTAGCCCACGCTGCCGGTCAGGCGGGTGGCCTGGCCGCCGGCCGCGGGCACGGTCCACAGGTCGCCCGCGTAGACGAAGACGATGGTGTCCCCGTGGATGTCCGGCATGCGCAGCAGCCGGGTGTCGGCGAAATCGGGCTCGGCCTCCACCGGGTCGGCGGCCAGGGCCGGCGCGGCGGCCAGCACGGCCAGGATGCTCAGCAAAAAGGGAAGCCACGCGGCAGGAGCCGCCGGGCGCGATCGGAACATGGTCTACCTCCGGCAATGGTGCGAATGGGCAACGGCCCGGCCGTCGGCGCCGGGCCGTCTGCAACTACGGATTCAACGGCTGACAGGTTGCGTCCCGCCGTCCGCCGCCGCGGCGGCGCCGCGGTCGCGCAGGGACACCGGGTCGCTGCAGATGGCGCGGACCAGCCCGGCGACGGCCGCCACGTTCCGGGCCAGGTCCTGCGGGTCGATCTTGTCGAAGGTGTCGGCCGGGCTGTGGTGGTAGTCGAAGTAGCGGGCGCCGTCGACCCGGTGGCCGATGCCCGGCACGCCCTCCCGGCAGATGGGCCCGATGTCCACGCCGGACCAGCCGGGGGACACCTTGCCCGCGCCCAGGGCCGCCACCGCCAGGGCATGGTCGGCCACCGCGGCGACGATCAGCGAGTCGCCCTGCACGGTGAAGCCGGCGGGGGCGAAGGCGCCGCTGTCGCTCTCCAGGGCCGCCACGTGGCGGGGCAGCTCGTCCCGGTGGGCGTCGCGGTAGGCGGTGCCGCCGAGGCCGCCGATCTCCTCGGCGGTGTAGAAGACGACGCGCACGGTGCGCTCGGGCCGTGCGCCGCCGGCCAGCAGGCGCCGCGCCGCGGCCAGGGCGATCACGCAGCCGGCGCCGTCGTCGTGGGCACCGGTGCCCACGTCCCACGAGTCCAGATGGCCCGCCACCAGCACGATCTCCTGCGGCTTGGCCGCGCCGCGGATCTCGCCGATCACGTTGTGGCAGACGGTCTCGCCCCGGTTGCGGGCCTCCATCATCAGCCGCACCCGGGGTGCGAGGCCCGCGTCGGCCAGACGCTGCAGCCGGCCGGCGTCCTCGACGGTGACGGCCGCGGCGGGGATGCGGGGCACGCCCTCCTCGTAGCGCATCATGCCCGTGTGGGGCGTGGCCAGGCTGTTGCCGGTGACCGAGCGGATCAGCACCGCGACCGCCCCGTGGCGGGCCGCCCGGCTGGCGCCCTGGGAGCGGTACTGCACCGTGGGCCCGTAGCCTTCCCACGCCATGTTGAACAGGACGATGCGCCCGGCGGCCTCGGCCGCCCGCGCGTCCAGCTCGTCGAAGTCGCGCACGGCCAGCACCTCGGCCTCGATGCCGTCGGGCCCGGTGCCGTCGCTGAGCCCCAGGCCGGTCATGACCAGGTCGAACTCCACCGGCGCCGTGCAGCGGGCCCACTCGCGCCCGCGGGTCCAGTGGGGGATGGTCACCGGCTCGGTCCAGACGCTGTCGCAGCCGGCGGCCTTCATGGTCTGTTCTGCCCAGGCCACGGCCCGGGCCATGGCCGGCGAGCCGGCCAGGCGCGGCCCGATGGTGTCGCACAGCTCGCCCAGGGTGCGGTAGGCCCAGGGGTCGGCCAGGTCGGCCAGGGTGGCGGCGCTCATGGGGCCCTCGGGGGTCTGGGGGACGGCGCGGGGGAGGGGATCGGCCCGGCCGGCTGCGGCGGCGATCGCCAGGCCGCACAGGACGGCGGCGGCGCTCCGGTACGGTCGGGTCAGGCGGGTGCGATGCGGTTTCATCAGTGTCCTCGCTGGGGTCCGGGTCAAGGTGCGTGGCGCGGGTTCGCGGCGCCCCGCGGGAAACTAGCACGAAAGGGCCCGGAAGTCACCCGGCCGGGCGCCATGGGCACGGCGCCGGCGGGCCTCCCGGGGGGACCCGCCGGCGTTGGCAACGGAGGGCGGCGACCAACTAGCCGTCCAACTGCTTGAACACCTTTTCGATGCGGCGCAGGGCCATGCGCAGTTCCTTCTTCGTGATCACCAGCGGCGGCGCCAGCCGGATCACGGTCTCGTGGGTCTCCTTGCAGAGCATCCCTTCCTTCATCAGGGCCTCGCAGTAGGGGCGGGCCTTGCGGTCCAGCACCACGCCCACCCACAGGCCCCGGCCGCGCACCAGTTGGATGCTGGGGGACTTGATCTTCTGCAGTTCCTCGATGAACCAGGGGCCCAGCTTGGCGCTGTTCTCGGTCAGCTTCTCCTCCACCAGCACCCGCAGCGCCTCGCGCGCGACGGCCATGCCCAGGGGGTTGCCGCCGAAGGTGGAGCCGTGGTCGCCGGGGTGGAACACGGCCATCACCTCCTCGCTGGACAGGAAGGCGGACACGGGGTAGAAGCCGCCGCTGAGGGCCTTGCCCACGATCACGCCGTCGGGCTGCACGCCCTCCCACTGGAAGGCGAAGAGCTTGCCGGTGCGGCCGAGGCCCGACTGGATCTCGTCGCAGATCAGCAGCGCGCGGTGCCGCTTGCAGATCTCGGCGGCCCGCTGCAGGAAGCCGTCGGCCGGCACCTTGATGCCCGACTCGCCCTGGATGGGCTCGACCAGGAAGGCGGCCGTGTGCGGGCCCATGGCCGCCTCGAGGGCGTCGCCATCGCCGTAGGGGATGACCTTGAAGCCCGGGGTGAAGGGCCCGAAGCCGTCCTTGTACTGCTCCTCGGTGCTGAAGCCCACGATGGTGGTGGTGCGGCCGTGGAAGTTGTCGGCGCAGACGATGATCTCGCCCTTGTCCTTCGGGATGCCCTTGACCTTCTCGCCCCACTTGCGCGCGGCCTTGATGGCCGTCTCCACCGCCTCGGCGCCCGAGTTCATGGGCAGCACCTTGGGGAATCCCGTCAGCTCGCACAGCTCCTTGCAGAACATGGGCAGCTGGTCGTTGCGGAAGGCGCGGCTGGTCAGGGTCACCTTGGCCGCCTGCTTCTTCAGGGCCTTCAGGATGCGCGGGTGGCAGTGGCCCTGGTTGACGGCGCTGTAGGCCGCCAGGAAGTCCATGTAGCGGTTGCCCTCGACGTCCTCGACCCAGATGCCCTCGGCCTTGGCGATGACGATGTCCAGGGGATGGTAGTTGTGCGCGCCGTACTGGTCCTCGATGGCGATGAGCTTCTGGGTCTTCACGGCAATCTCCTTCCGTAGTCCGGTTCCCGGGCCGCCGCGGCGGCGTGGGGCGAGGGAGAAACCGCGGCCCGGCGGGTCGGCCGGCAACGGCGCGGGTTCGGGCCTCAAAGATAGCGCCGGCCTGCGCCAAGTCCAGCCCCGGCGGGGGCCGCCGGGGCGAGGGCGGAACGCCGTGGAAAATTCTCGAAAAAAAAGCTTGAAGAACCAAAGTACTTTGAGTTATAAAGTACAGGTCGGCGGTCGCGACACCCCGGTCCCGGACACGGATGACCGGACGGGGGACCGCCGCGGGCTCGACCCGGAGCCGGACGCGTCCGCACCGGGTCAGGGCTGTCGGGTCGGATGAGCCGGGTCCCGAAGGAGCCACGGACTCCCGCCAGGGATCGGGGAAGGAACCCCGGACGGCGCGCGGGAGCGGACACACTGGTCCTGGGTGCCAGCCGCTCCCCACCATCCACCCCGCCGCGCAAGGAGGCGCAGCGGCAGACCGGACGCCGGTGGGCGCCCGGACGGACAGACCCGCAGCGGGGGACGGCAGGGCGGCCGTCCCCCGCCGCGACCAGCACGACGCCCGGCAGGGAGGCCGATGGGCGCGGCGAAAACGAAACCGGCGGGGACCGGCCCGGGAGGCCGGGAACCGCTTGCGCCGCTCATCCACGGCAGGGTGCGCCTGCTCGTCCTGTCGCACCTGGTGCGGGCGGACCGGGCCCTGCCGTTCACCGGCATCCGCGACGCCCTGGGCTTGACCGACGGGACCCTGTCGGCCAACCTCACGAAGCTGGAGGAGGGCCGGCTGGTGGAGATCGTCAAGGGGTTCGAGGGGCGACGGCCGAAGACCGTGGTCCGGCTGACCCCCGAGGGCCGGCGGCGCTTCCGCCAGTACGTCGAGGACCTGCAGAACATCGTTCCGGGCCTGGCCTCTCCCTGATCCCGGAACAGCGAAGGGGCCGGGCGACGCCACCCGGCCCCTTCTTCAATCCTGCTCGGGGCCGCCGGCGGCCTAGACCTTCTGCCGGGCCTTGCCCGGGGCCGCCTGGTCATCACCGCAGGGCCGCCGCTCCGGATCGTCCCACCAGGCCACCAGGCCCGTCTCGAAGCGGCCCAGGGGGAAGCCCTCCTTGCGGGGCATCGCCCGCACCGTGTAGCCGCGGCGGCCGGCGCGGGTGCAGGGGATGGCCCCCTCGTAGACCAGCCCGTTTTTGCGCGTCTCGCCGGCGGTCAAGGTGGTGGTGTCCCCGCCGCCGATGTCGCCGCGGTCGTCCACCGGGCCGTGGTACACCTCCACCAGCACGTCGTCGGGCGAGAGCCCGCCCAGCTCCACCAGGGCCTGGACCTTCAGGGTCGAGCCCATGGGCTGGGCGGCCTGGGGGCCTTCGTCGACGCAGACGATCTTCACGTCCGACCACAGGGACTTGACGCGGGCCCGCCAGGCGGCCAGTTCGCGGGCCTTGGCGAAGCCGTCGGCGCCCAGGCGCCGGGAGTTCTCCACGCAGGGCACGTAGAAACGGCCCGAGTACTCCTCGAGCATGCGGTTGGTGTTGAACTCGGCGTTCACCGTGCGCATGGAGTTCTTCATGATGCGCGTCCACTCGCGGGGCACGCCGTCGCTGCTGCGCTCGTAGAACAGGGGGATGATCTCGTTCTCCAGCAGCTCGTACAGGGCCGTGCTCTCCACCTCGTCCTGGTACTCCTGGTCCTCGTAGTCCTCGCCGGCGCCGATGGCGAAGCCGTTGTCGGGCCGGTAGCCCTCGCACCACCAGCCGTCCAGGACCGAAACGTTCACGCCGCCGTTGGGCGGGACCTTCATGCCGCTGGTGCCCGAGGCCTCCAGGGGGCGCCGCGGCGTGTTCAGCCAGATGTCCACGCCTTGCACCATGTAACGTGCGACCTCGATGTTGTAGTCCTCGACGAAGACGATCTTGTGGCGGAACTCGTCCATGCCGGCCAGGTGCACCAGCTGGCGGATCAGCTCCTTGCCCGGGTTGTCCTTGGGGTGGGCCTTGCCGGCGAAGACCAGCTGCACCGGCCGCTGGGGATCGTTCAGCAGGCGGCTCAGGCGGGCGGGATCACGCAGGATCAGCAAGGCCCGCTTGTAGGTGGCGAAGCGGCGGGCGAAGCCGATGGTCATGGCCTCGGGGTCCAGCACCTCGGAGGCCTGGCGGACCCACACCCGGTTGGCGCCGCGGGCCTGCAGTTGGCGGCGCAAGCGCCGACGCACGAAGCTGACCAGGCGCTCGCGCATGCGCTCGTGGCTGCGCCACAGCTCGGCGTCGGGGATCTGGTCCACCCGGTCCCAGATGGTGCGGCTGGTGGGCTCCTCGAACCAGCGGGGCCCCAGGTAGCGCTCGTACAGGCGGGCGATCTCCGAGCACAGCCAGCTGCGGGTGTGGATGCCGTTGGTCACGTGGGCGATGGGGATCTCCTCGGCGGGCACGCCCGGCCACACCCGCTGCCACATCCTGCGCGAGACGTGGCTGTGCAGCTCGCTCACCCCGTTGGCGAAGCGGCTCAGGCGCAGGGCCAGCACGGTCATGCAGAACGCCTCGTGCTTGTCGTCCGGGTTCTGGCGGCCCAGGCGCATCAGGTTCTCCAGGCCGATGCCCAGCTCGTCGGCCTTGGCCTTGAGGTACTTCTCCACCAGGTCGTGGCTGAAATGGTCGTTGCCCGCGGGCACGGGCGTGTGGGTGGTGAACACGTTGCTCGCGCGCACCAGCTCGAAGGCGGTGGCGTAGTCCAGGCCCTTGTGCTTCATCAGCAGGTTGATGCGCTCCAGCGCGAGGAACGCCGAGTGACCCTCGTTCAGGTGGCAGACGTCCGGCTCCAGGCCCAGGGTCATCAGGGCGCGCAGGCCGCCGATGCCCAGCATGATCTCCTGGCGGATGCGCATGTCGTTGTCGCCGCTGTAGAGCCGGCTGGTGAGCTCGCGGTCCTCGGGCAGGTTCTCCGGCAGGTTGGTGTCCAGCAGCAACAGGGGGTTGCGCCCCACCTGCACCCGCCAGATACGCGCCTTGACCACCCGGCTCGGGTAGTGCACCTCGATGGCCCAGGGCTTGCCGTCGGGGTCGCGCTCAAGCTGCATGGACATGTTGTAGAAGTCGTTGACCGGGTAGTCCTCCATCTGCCAGCCGTCGTGGTTCAGGTACTGGCGGAAGTACCCGTACTGGTAGGCCAGGCCCACGCCCACCAGGGGCAGGCCCAGGTCCGAGGCGGACTTCAGGTGGTCGCCGGCGAGGACGCCCAGGCCGCCCGAGTACAGGGGCAGCGACTCGTGCAGGCCGAACTCAAGGGAGAAGTAGGCGATCAGGGTCTTGCCCAGCTGCTCGTTCTCGCCCTCGAACCAGGAGGGCATGGACAGGTAGCGCTCCAGGTCGCCGCGCACCCGCTCCAGATGGGCCACGAAGGCCTTGTCCCGCTCCAGCGCGCGCACCCGCTCGGCCCGCAGGCTGCCCAGGACGGCGATGGGGTTGCCGCGGTGCTCGTCCCAGGCGTCGGGGTCGACGCGCCGCAGCAGGTTGATGGCCTCCACGTTCCAGGTCCACCACACGTTGCGGGCGATCTCCAGCAGGGGCCGCAGGGGCGCGGGCAGATCCGGCGTCACCACGAATTTGCGGTACGTGGGCATGTCTTCTCCTGGCGGGACGGGTTGGGGACGAGGTGACCGAAACGCCACCGCATTGACTTCGGCACGGCGCGCGACTAATAAAGCGGGATCCGGCCCGCCCAATGTAGACCCAGCGGCGGGCGCCGTGCAACCCCCGCGAGGGAGACGCCGTGCCTGCCCGCGACCCGGACTGGAGCGACCGCCTGGACAGCCTGCCCGGTTGGCGGCGCGGTCTGGTCCTGGACATCCGGTCGGCCGTGGCGTTCGGGGCCGGGCATCTGCGCGGCGCGGTCTCGTACCCCCTGGAGCCCGGTGCGGGTGCGGCCGCCGGCTTCGCCGCGCTCCTGCCCTCGATCTTCCTGCCGCCGCGCCCGGAGCCCCTGCTGGTGGTGGCGTCGTCGGCCCGCCTGGCCGAGGCCCTGGCCGCCCACCTGCGGGCGCGGGGCCGTGCGTCGGTCGGGGCCCTGGGCCTGGGACCCGCGGCGCTGGCCGCCCTGCCGCCGGCCCTGCTGGAGCGCGGCCCGTCCCGGGCCCGCCTCTGGCAGCCGCCCCGCTGGCTCGAGCGCCACGCCGGCCTGCTGCCTCCGCCGGCGCTGGGCCCGGCGCTGGACCTGGCCTGCGGCAGCGGCCGCGCCTGCGTCTGGTTGGCCGAGCAGGGCTGGCGCACCACCGGCCTGGACCACGAGCCCGAGGCCCTGCTCCTGGGCGGCCGCCTGGCCGCCTCGCGTGCGGTGGCCTGCCGCTTCCTGGCGGCGGACCTGCGGCGCCCGGAGGTCGTCCCGGCCGGCCCGTGGGCCCTGGTCACGGCCTTCCGCTTCCTGGACCGGCCGCTGCTGGCGCGCCTGGCCGGGCTCGTCGTCCCGGGCGGGGTGGCCTGCGTGCGCACCTTCCGCGATGCGCCGGGCTATGCCGGCCATCCGCATCCGCGCCACCGGCTGGCCCGCGGCGAGCTGCTGCGGGCCTTTCCTGCCGGCCGGTGGGAGGTGCTGGCC
>JBHEPC010000027.1:0-9120 GCA_046260475.1 Candidatus Krumholzibacteriia bacterium
CCGGCCCGCGCCCAGAGCAAGGCCGGCACCACCGTCGGCGGCTTCCTGCGCATCGAGCCCAATGCCCGCGGTGCGGCGCTGGGCAACGCCGGCGCGGCCCTGCCGGGCGGCATCGAGGCCGCCTGGTACAACCCGGGCGCCGTGGGCATGCTCGAGCAGCCGGCGGTCGTCTACTCCCACAGCTTCTGGTTCGCCGACATCGGCTTCAACTACGCGGCGGCGGCGCTGCCGGTGGGCGGTGTGGGCAACTTCCTGGTCAGCGTGACCGCGCTGAACTCGGGCGAGATCGACGTGCGCACCGTGGACCAGCCCCTGGGCACGGGCGAGCGCTACACGGTGTCGAACACGGCCATCGGCCTGGGCTACGGGCTGCGCATCACCAGCCGCTTCGCGGCGGGCCTGCAGGCCAACTACGCCACCGAGCGCATCTGGCACACCTCCGTGCGCATGATGTCCCTGAACCTGGGCACGGTCTACCGGCTGACCGACTCCGGCGCGGTGCTCGGCTTCAGCCTCGCCAACCTGGGGGCGCGCGCCTCCTACGACGGGGACGACCTGTCGGTGCTCTACGACGCCGATCCGGACGTCTACGGCGACAACAGCGCGTTGCCGGCCTCGCAGTACACGGACGCCTTCCACCTGCCGAACGTCTTCCGGCTGGGGCTCGCCCTGCCGTACCGCCTGGGCGAGGAGACCGATCTGCTGGTGCTGCTGGAGGCCCTGCATCCCAACGACAACAGCGAGAGCGCGAACGTGGGCGTCGAATGGGCCTGGAAACGCATGTTCGCCCTGCGCGGCGGCTACCAGACCCTGTTCCAGGAGGACCGCCAGCTGGGCCTGACCTTCGGCTTCGGTGTCGGCGGCACCCTTGGCGACAACCGCTTCCAGATGGACTACGCGTGGGCGGGACACCGGTATCTGCAGGATACCCACCGGTTCTCGGTGGTCTTCGCCTATTGATCGGATCCGCGGCCCCGCGCCGCACAGCAGCGAGGAAGAGGCATGGCACGCACACGCGACAGACACCATTGGAGCGGACGCCTCCGGCTGCGGACGACGGCCCTCGCCGCGGCGGCGGCGATGCTGCTTGCGGCGGCGATGGCGACCGCGGCCGCGCCCGCACCCGCACCCGCACCCGGCGGCCGCACCGCGGTCCTGGGGGACCTATCCCCGGCCGGCAAGGCGCTGACCACCGAGGCCCTGCTGGACTCCCTGCAGCGCACGGCCTTCCTGTACTTCTGGCACGAGGCCAACCCCGTCAACGGCCTGATCCGCGACCGCAGCCAGGCCTGGTCGCCCTGCAGCATCGCCGCCCAGGGCTTCGGCATCACCGCCATCTGCATCGGCATCGACCACGGCTGGGTCGGCCGGGACGAGGGCCGCGCGCGCATCATGCTGGGCATGCAGACCCTCTGGAACGGCCCCCAGGGCGACTCCGCCTACAACATCAACGGCTACCGCGGCCTGTTCTACCACTTCCTGGACATCAATTCCGGGTACCGGACCTGGGACAGCGAGCTGTCGACCATCGACACGGCGCTCCTGATGGCCGGCGTCCTGGACGCGAAGCAGTACTTCACCACCGACGACCCGGGCGACGTCGCCGTGCGCGCCCTGGCCGACTCGCTCTACCACCGCGTCGACTGGGAATTCATGCGCAACGGCGGCAACGCCCTGCGCATGGGCTGGCTGCCCGAAAGCGGCTTCAGCCACTTCGGCAACTGGATCGGCTACAACGAGGCGATGATCCTCTACATCCTGGCCCTGGGCTCGCCCACCTACCCGATCCCCGAGTACACCTGGGACGCCTGGACCAGCGGCTACGACTGGGGCACCCTCTACGGGCAGACCTACGTCTACTTCCCGCCGCTCTTCGGGCACCAGTACTCCCACTGCTGGGTCGATTTCCGGGGCATCCGGGACGACTACATGACCTTCCGCGGCATCGACTACTTCGAGAACTCGCGGCGGGCCACCCTGGCCCAGCGCGCCTACTGCATCGCCAATCCCCTGGGCTGGGCCGGCTACGGGGAGAACACCTGGGGCCTGACCGCGTCGGACGATCCGGACGGCTATCTGGCCCACGGCGCCCCGCCCGCCCAAAACGACAACGGCACCATCACGCCCACGGCCGTGGCCGGATCCATCCCCTTCGCGCCCGAGGTGGTGGTCCCGGCCCTGCACAACCTGTACGACTCCTACGGGTTCGTGCTCTGGGGCGAGTACGGGTTCAAGGACGCGTTCAACCTGCAGCGCTTCTGGTGGGGCACCGACTACCTGGGCATCGACCAGGGGCCGATCATCCTCATGATCGAGAACCACCTCGACGGTGCGGTGTGGACGCGGTTCATGGACAACCCCGACGTCCTGCGGGGCCTGGTCCGGGCGGGCTTCCGCACCGTCGCGGGCGTCGGGGACGAACCGGAGGCGACGGAGCCTTTCCTGGACATGGCGCAGAACTCGCCGAATCCCTTCCGCGGCGCGACGACCGTCGCCTACCGGGCGCCGCGGGAAGGGCGGGTCACGCTGCGGGTGTACGACCTGCGGGGCCGGTGCGTGCGCACGGTCATCGACGACGCACCCGCGGCCGGTGTCCGCCGGATCGACTTCGACGCCGAAGGTCTGGCCAGCGGCATCTACTCCTATAGCCTCGAAATGAACGGCCGGCAGGAGTGGAAAAAGTGTACAATCATCAAATGATACCGGAGGACAGGAAGTACCGGTGGGGGAGGTGGTCGATTGCAGAAGGCTGAAGTCATTGCAAATGGACAAGTTGACTGAAAAACACGTTTACAAAGGAGCATCAACCATGAAGAGCTTTGCGAAGTACGGACTGCTGGCGGGGGTCGCCCTGCTGCTGGTCGGCGGCAGCGCCCTGGCGACGACCGATCCCGGCGGCGCGGTCGTCATCCCGCGCGTCTTCAACGATTCGTTCGCGTCGATCCTGACGATCGACAACAGCTACCCGGCCTACATCGACATCAACGACGTGGCGGCCGGCCCCCTGGGCTGGGCGAACCTCCACGTGTGGCGGATGTCGGACGACGCGACCACCCCGTTCGAGTTCAACAACACCGACGGCTTCCGGCTCGCCGCGGACCTGACGATCTCCGGTGACGGCAAGGCCGAGGCCGGCCTGCAGATCTCGCCGTGGTGGTCCCCGCTGGTGGACGGGCGCTTCAACGTCCGCACCACCGACGGCGAGGTCGCCTGCTTCGGCGGCCGCCTGCCCTTCTATTCCTTCGGTTCCGGCCAGTACACCATGGGCCAGACCGTGCGCGTCGAGATCATCTACCGGCCGAACGTCGAGATGAACGAGGCGATGCCGGCCACGATCGAGTACATCTACGGCGGGACCTCAAGCGGCGAGCTGCCCTTCGACGAGGGCAACCCGGACGAGGCCGAGCTCCACGGCACCTGGGGCATCCTCACCCCCGCCACCGTCGGCGGCCACTTCCAGTTCTTCGACATGGCGTCCGACGGCGACGGCACCAGCATGACGGTCAACTGGGCGAACATCGTGTTCGAGGACCTCGGCTCGGTCGTGCCGACCGAGGAGGAGAGCTGGAGCGGCGTGAAGGCCCTGTTCCGCTAACCCCAGCGAGATGACGATAGGCAGGGACCCGGGGGCGACCCCGGGTCCCTGCGCTTATGCATGATCCTGCCGATCACGCCCCTGCGCGGCCCGGCCCGCCGCGCCGCCGCCCGGCGGCGCCCGCTGCCGCCTCCCGCTTGACGATCAGCAGGGTCACGTCGTCGGTCGGCGGCTCGCCCCCGGCGTATCGGCGCACCTCCTCCAGCACGGTGGTGGCGATGACCGCGGCCCCCGCCTCGCGGTGGCGGTGCACCGTCTCCAGGAGCCGGTCCAGGCCGAAGGGCTCCGCGGCGCCGTTCTCCATGTCCGTGGCCCCGTCGCTGTGCACCACCAGCAACTCGCCCGGAGCCAAGGTGGCCTCTCCCGCCTCGTAGCCGAACTCGGCGAACATGCCCGCGGGGATGCCGCCCGTCTCGAGCCGCGCCCGCAGCCCGCCGTCCGGCGTCAGGATCAGCGGGTGCTCGTGGCCGGCGTTGCAGTAGTGCAGGTGGTGGCGCCGCGGATCGAGCACGCAGTAGAAGAGCGTGGCGAAGCGATCGGCCGCGGTCGAGCGGTGCAGCAGGCGGTTGCACCAGACCATGCCCTCGTGGCACGGCAGATCCTGCAGGGCCACGCCGCGCAGGGTGGCCTGCAGGTTGGCCATCAACAGGGCCGCGGGGATGCCCTTGCCCGCGACGTCCCCCAGGGCCAGGCCCCAGCGCTCGCGGGCCAGGGGGATGTAGTCGAAGTAGTCGCCGCCCACGTCCCAGGCCTGGCGGGTGGCCCCGGCGATGTCGTAGCCCGGCACCACGGGCGGGGCCGCGGGCAGCAGGCCCCGCTGGATGTCCGCGGCGGTCAGCAGGCTGCTCAGCAGCACGTCCGAGCGCTGCCGGTCGCGCATCCGTTCCAGGACCTGCGCCGCCTGGCCGGCGATGATCGCCAGCAGGCGCACGTCGTCCGGGTCGAAACCCCCGTCGCCCTGCTTGTTGCACACGGTCAGGGCGCCCACCAGCCGGTCGCCCACGATCATGGGCACGCAGGCGAGGTTGCGCAGGCCGGCGTCCAGCCGGGCTCCCCGCAGGCGCGGATCGGCCTGGGGATCGTCCACCACCACCGGCTGCCGCAGGGCGCCGATCATGCCGGTGATGGCGTCACCCAGGGTGAAGTGCCCGCGGCCATGGGCGATGGCGGTGGCCACCAGGGTCCCGTCGGCGGTGCGCGCGTCCGGCTTGATGGGGTGGATCAGGGCCTGCTCGCCGCGGACGGCGCGGACCGCGCGGTGCACCACGGTGCGCATGATGCCCGCTTCATCGCGGGCGGCGGCGACCGCCTGGGCCAGGTCGTTCAGGACGGCCAGCTCCTCGACGGCGCGCCGCAGGCGCCGGTTCTCCTGCTCCAGGTCGGACGGGCGGCGGGCATTGCTCATGGTCGGCCTCCCCCGTGGCCGCGGGACCGGATCATCCTAGCACACCGGGCGGGCGGGTGTTGGAACAGCCATTGCAAGACGAACCCAGGATCAGGACGCCCGCCGCCGTGCGTCCGCGCCCCCGGGGCGTGGTCCCCGGCGCCCCGAAAGGTCGTGCAGCGATGGATCTCGCCTTCAGAAAAGGATTTACGCGCCTGGAGACCGCCCTCGGCCTCTGCGTGGTGGCCGGCCTCCTGGTGGTCGTCCTGCCCACGCTGTGGCGGGGAACTGGCCAGGACCGGCAACGCAGCGCCGTCCATCGGGCCGAGAACCTGGCGGCCGCGGTGCTGGACTACCGGAGCGAGACCGGCCGCTGGCCCGAGGCCCGGGGCGGCAGCCTGGACGTGACCTGCCTCGTCGAGGTGCCGGCCCGCCGCGACCCGCCCGTCGGCCGCGCCGAGTTGGGCGGCATGCTGGCCGCCGTCCCGGCACGGGACGGGGACGGCGCGGCGCGGCCCTGGCTGGACGCCATTCCGGTCGACCCCTGGGGCCGGCCGTACCGGGTCAACCTGCTGGGCGACGCCGGCGAGCGCGCCGTCGCCGTGGTCTCGGCCGGGCCCGACGGCGTCTTCCAGACCGGCCCGGAGCGCGCCGCCCACGGCCTGGCCGGCGACGACGCCGGCATCGTGCTCATCGACCAGACGGACGGAGGGTCTCGCCCATGACCGCCCACGCCCTGAACGAAACCGAGAAGTGGCGCACCGTGCGCTTCGACGTGCTCGAGCGCATCGAGGAGATGCCCAGCCTCAGCCGCGTCGTCACCGAGTTCCTGGCCCTCGCGCGCCGGGACGTGTACTCGGCCCGGGACTTCGAGGCGGTGCTGAGCAAGGACCAGGCGCTGGTGGCGCGGCTGCTGAAGCTGGCCAACAGCGGCATCTACGGCCGCTCGCGCACCGTGCGCACCATCCCCGAGGCGGTGGTGCTCATCGGCCTGGAGCACCTGAAGAAGGTGGTCTACGCCGTCAGTGCGGCGGGCCTGGTCCGCCACGCCCTGCGCCACTACGGCTACCACCCGGACCAGGGCTTCTGGCTGCACGGCCTGGCCGTGGCCCAGGCCGCCCGCGTGGTGGCCGAGGCCTCGCGGTCCTGCCCCCTGCGGCCGGAGGAGGCCTACGTGGCCGGCCTGCTCCACGACGTGGGCAAGCTGGTCATCGACGAGTTCCTGGACCTGCCCGCCGGCAGCCACGCCACCGTGGACCAGGAGCGGGACGCGGTGGGCCTGGACCACGCCGAACTGGCCGAGTACATCCTGCACCAGTGGAACCTGCCCGAAGCCATCACCGCCTCGGTACGCTGGCATCACGACCACACCGCCGGCGGCGACGCGGCTCTGGGCGCGGCCGCCCTGCACCTGGGCGAGGTCATCTGCCGGCGCTGGCGCGTGGGCTACGAGCGCCCCATCGACCTGGGCGAGGACGTGCCCCAGGAGGACTGCGCCGAGGTCATGGAGATGCTGGGCATCCCCCCCACGGCCTGGGGCCAGGTCATCTGGGACATCCGCCAGCGCCTGGTCACCCTCGAGGACACCTACGCGGGAGCCTGACGTGCCCCTGGACTTCACCTTCCTGATGTGCCCGGAGCGGTCGGGCTCGAACCTGATCACCCGCATGTTCGACGCCCACCCGGACTGCCGCGGGGTGATGGACCGTATCGCGGCGCGTCCTTACGCACCGTTCTTCACCGGGGAGCCCGTTCATGCGTGACGAGACGCGGCGCGCCGGGCACCGGCGCAACCAGGTGCTGGAGACCGTGCTGGCGGACCTGGGCCGGGAGCTGGCGCCGGTCGCGGCGAACCTGCAGGCCCCCGCCGACGCTCCGCGGCTGCCGCCGGTTTTCGTCGTCGGCTGCCCGCGCAGCGGCACCACCCTGGCCTACCAGTGGTTGGCCGCCACGGGGCTGTTCACGTATCCGACCAATTTCACCGCGCCCTTTCCTGCCGCGCCCTGGCTGGCCGAGCGCGTGCAGCGGCTGCTGCGGGACCAGGACTGCGACTTCCACGGCGAGTTGGGCCTCGAAGCGGCCCCGGCCGCCGGCGCCTATCACTCGCGCCTGGGCAAGACGAAGGGTCCGTTCGCGCCCCACGAGTTCTGGTACTGGTGGCGGCGTTTCCTGCCCGAGGGCGAAACCCACGCCCTGGACGCGGGTCAGCTGGCGCGGGTGGACTCGGTGCGGCTGCTGCAGGAGCTGGCGGCCTGGGAGGCGGTGCTGGGCAGGCCCATCCTCATGAAGGGACTGATCCTGGCCTGGAACCTGCCCTGGCTGGCGCGCCTGCTGCCGCGGGCGGTGTTCGTCCACGTCAGGCGCGATCCCCTGCTGACCATGCAGTCGCTGCTGGCGGCGCGGGAGGACTTCTTCGGGCACACGAAAAACTGGTACAGCTTCCGTCCGCCCGAGTACCCGCAGCTGAAGGACCTGGATCCGGTGCGGCAGGTGGCGGCCCAGGTGCGCCTGACCGACGGCGCCGTCGCCGCGGGGCTGGCCGGGGTGCCGGCCGCGCGGCGCCTGCGGATCAGCTACGAGGACCTGTGCCGCGACCCTGCCCGGGTGCACCGGCAACTGCTCGACCGCCTGGCCGCCCAGGGTCATGCGCCGGCCGCCGTCTATGCGGGCCCGGGCTCGTTCCCCGTGCGGGACGCCCTGCGCGGGACGCCGGCCGAACAGGCGGCCCTGCGGGCGGCCTGGGCCGAGCAGGACGTCGGCACGCTCCAGCCCGCCTGAACGTCAGGTGTGTGCCTTGGCGTTCGGCCCCGCGCCGAACGCCTCCGCCACCGCCCGGGCCTGGTCGCCGCGCCCCAACGCCGCGAGCATGTCCCTCAGGTTCGCCGCGGCCACGGCGTCGGGCGCGGGGCAGCACAGGGCCAGCATCCCGCCCAGCACCGCCTCGTCCCGCCGGCCCGCGTCCCAGGCCAGGCAGGCCAGGTCGGCGCGGGCGCGGGCGCCGGTGGGATCCCCGGCCAGGGCCAGGTGCAGCTTGTCCCGGGCCTCGGCGGTCGCGCCGGCCGCGTGGGCGGCCTCGGCACCGTCGACCAGGGCCGCAGCGGCCGTGTCCGGCGCCAGCGGTGTGCCGCGGATGCCGACGAAGGCCGGCGAGATCAGGCCGGTGTCGCGAGCGTCGGCCACCAGCTCGACCCAGGCCAGCTGGGCCTCCCGCAGGAAGACCTCGCTGCGCTGCTCCTGCCCCGCGTGCTGGCGAAACGCGCTGAGCGGCGCCGCGAACCAGGCCACGTCGCCCCGGGACATGAGCATGGTCCAGATGGACAGGTCGCCGTTGCGGCGGGAGCTGCGGCCGGCGTAGCTCATCAGGTGGGGCAGGTTGTCCTCGGCGTCGGCCTTGCGGAACATGGTGGTGGTGGGCTCACCCACGAAGTTGACGCGGTTGGAGAGAACGCGGGTCGCCAGGGCGCAGCCGTCGATGATGCCGTCGTGGTCCAGCACCGGCTGGTTGAAGGGCGCGTCCGGCAGGGGCGCGCCGTCCGCGTCGATCAGCCTGCGGTAGCTGGTGACCAGGGTCACCCGGGGGTGGCGCACAAGGACCCGGGCCATGCGCTCGACGCAGTCGGGCGCCAGCAGGTCGTCGTCGTTCAGGTACTTCACGTAGCGGCCGCGGGCCTCGGCGAACAGCAGCCGGTAGTTGGCGCGGCTGCCCAGGTTCAGGGCGGGGCGAATCAGGCGCAGCTCCTGGCCCGGGCGCAGGCGCGGACGGGCCGCCGCCACCGCGTGCCCGATCTCCGGTCCGGGGCTGTCGTCGCCCACGACGATCTCCAGCCGGGGCCAGGTCTGGGCCAGGGCGCTGTCCAGGGCCGCGGCGAAGTAGGCCGGCTTGTAGGCGGGGATCAGCACGCTCACCAGGGGCTCGGGCGGCGCCTCGCGCTGCGGGACCGTCAGCAGCGCCCGGCCGGCGACATAGCGCACGTAGGCGGCGAAGCCGCAGGACCAGGCCGCCCGTTCCAGCTCGTCGCGGGGGTACTGGTCGTCTTCCGGACCTACGGCCACGGCCAGGGTGCCGCCCGGGCGCAGCAGGCGGCGGGCCTGGCGCAGATGGGCGCGGCGCAGGCGCTCGGGAATGTGGGCCATGCGTTCG
>JBHEPC010000052.1:0-13670 GCA_046260475.1 Candidatus Krumholzibacteriia bacterium
CGGTGTCGGCCGCGGCCGCGGCCAGGCCCGCCGCCTGGCGGAGCAGGGACGCCGTGTCCGGACCGGCCGGCAGGCGGCGCAGGCGGGTGTCGGTCAGGTCCAGGGCCGTGCCCAGGTCGCCCAGGCGACGGGCCGAGGCGGCCCCCAGGGCCAAAGCCTCGTCCAGGCGGGAAAAATCCGGGTGGTAGTCCAAGAGGCTGTGCACGAGGTCCAGGGCCTGGGCGTCCCGCTGCAGGGCGTGCTCCCGCTCCAGGCGCCCGAACAGGCGCAGGGCCTGCTCGTCTTCGGTGCCGTGGATGGAGGGGGGCTGGTCGCCGCCGCCGCGGGTGCCGCCGCAGCCGGCCAGCAGCCCCGCGGCCACGGCCGCCAGCACCAGCACGGCCGCCCCGGGGACCCGGACGGGCAACCGGACAAGCCGGACAAGCCGGGACATCCATGCCATCGTGTGCCTCCCGTCCTGCGGCTAGGGCTGCCGGATCTCGAAGGTGCCCGCCTCCAGCACCGAGCCGGCAGCGTCCAGCACCTTGACCTCCCACGGACCGGTCTGGTCCGGCAGGATGATCTTGGCGGACCAGGTGCGCCAATGGGCCGAGCCCACGTCCAGCTCCACCCGCGCCAGGGTCCTGCCCTCGTGGTACCAGGCGTGGGTCACGGTGGTCGGATGGGCCAGGCCCTGCAGCACGGTGCGGCACCACACGGTGTCGCCGCCGGCGAAAGAGGCCGCCTCGCCCACCAGTTCGCGGGTGGCCCGGTCGATGCCGGTGCCGAAGCCGATGGTCACGCGGCCGGCCGCGGACGCGGGCGCCTCGGCCCGGGCCGACGTGTCCGCCTGGGCCGGCGCCGCCGCCTCGGCGGAGGTGGCCGGCTGGGCCGCCTTGTCGCGGCCGGTGTGGCCGCTGGTCTCCTGGGCCGCCGCAGGCAGGACCGCCGCCGCGAGCAGCAACACCAGGCCCAGGATCAGGATCCGGGGCGGGGTCGTCTTCATGGAATCGCCTCCTAGCGTCGGAGCTCCTCGATGCTCTGCGGATTCAGGGCCGCAGGGTTGTCGAGATTCTCCAGCATGTACCGCGCATCGTCCAGCAGTTCACTGTCCGGGTGCTCGTCCACCAGCCGCTGCAGGTAGATCGAGGCGCTGCGCCGGTCGCCCCACAGGTCCATGTAGGCCTGAGACACCATAAACAGGGCGTCGTCCACCCGCTCGCTGGCGGGGAACTCGGTCACGATCAGCAGGTACAGGTCGATCTTGTCCTGGCCGTCGGGCAGGGCCATCGCCCGGGCGAAGATCTCCTGGTCGGACAGGCCCCGGCCCGGCGCATACTCGCCGAACATCTCGATGGGGTAGGTCTGGCGCGCCTGGGCCAGCCAATCGCGGATCAGCTGCTCCTGGAAGCTGGGTTTGATGTCCTCGGCCACCGTGTCCCGGGCCTCGGCGAAGGTCATGGGGCGCTCGTCGCCGCGGCGTACCACTTCGATCACGTGCCAGCGGCCCTTGATCTCCACCGGCGGGTTCAGGCCGTCGGGCATATCGTAGACCAGGCGCGAGAAATCGGCGCCGCCGGTGACGTCGGGCACGAAGCCGCCGCGGTTGAACCAGCCCAGGTCGCCCTCCCGCTGCTTCGTCACCTGGTTGACGCTGTACTCGGCCACCACGTAGGGGAAGGCGTCCCGCAGCCCGCCCCGCTGCAGGCGCGCATAGGCGGCGTCGGCGTCGGCGCGGGTCCGGCACTCGACGTGCCGCGCCTGCACCGTGCCCAGCTGGCGGTAGCGGTCGCGGTGCTGCATGAAGTGCTGGCGCAGATCCTCCTCGGTGGGCTGCTTGCCCTCCAGCAGGCCGATGCCCCGCATGGCCGTGTCCAGGGTCGAGCGGCGCTGGGAGATCAGCGTGCGCGCCACGTCCCGGTGGTTGTAGAGCTTCAGATCGACCGCGCCGCGCACGAGCAGGACCTGCTCCGCCATGTCCTTCAGCAGCAGGCGCCGCCCCTCGGCCCCCTGGTAGCGGTTGCGCAGCGCCGGCGGCATCTCGTCCAGGCGCAGGTCGATGTCCTGCTCGGTGATCTCCACGTCGGCGACGCGGGCCACCACGGGCGTGGTGTCGGCGAAGTTGTCGCCGAAGACGGGCTGCCACTCGAAGGCGGCATCGTCGCCGCTGCCGCCGCAGGCGGCCAAGAGCAGCAGCGGGAACAGCAGGCAGGTGACAGCGGCGGTGCGTCCGGCAGCAGGCATGGTTCGCTCTCCTTGGTTTCGGTCCGGATGCCGCGGGGCGCGCCGGCTCACAGGAGATCCCGGCGACCGGCGCCCTCGAGGCGGGCTATGATGTCCTTGATCCGCTGGGCGTCCGCCTTGCGGCAGACCAGCAGGGCGTCCGGCGTGTCCACGACCACCAGGTCCTGGACCCCCACCAGCGCCACGAGCTTGCCCTCGGCGCGCACCACGTTGCCGGCAGCGTCCAGGGCGACGAGCTCGCCCTCGCCCCGGTTGCCGCCGTCCAGGTCCGCGGCCAGCTCCCCCCACGCGTCCCAGCTGCCCAGGTCCGACCACCGGAACGACGCCGGCAGCACCTCGAACCCGTCCAGCTTCTCCATCACGGCGTAGTCGATGGACGCGGCCGGGCAATCGCGGTAACCGGCCTGCAACGCCGCGGCGAAGGCGCCGGTTCCCTGGGCGGCGATCGCGGGCGCGAGCAGGGAGACCACCTCGGGCAGGTGGGCGGCGGCGGCGGCGGCGAAGTGGCGGGGATTCCAGATGAAGATGCCGCCGTTCCAGTAGTGGCGTCCCCCGGCCAGATAGGCCGCGGCCGTGGCGTAGTCGGGTTTCTCCACGAAGGCCAGGCCCCGGCGGAAGCCGTCCGGGTCGGGGTCCCCGGCGGTCTCCAGGTAGCCGTACCCGGTCTCGGGCCGGTCCGGGACGATGCCCAGGGTCACGACGGTGGGGGCGGCGGCCGCCCGCGCGAAGGCGGCGGCCAGCTGGGCGCGGAAGAGCTCGGGTTCGGGGATCAGGTGGTCGGCCGGCAGCAGGGCGAAGGGGGCGCCGGGGTCCAGGCGGGCGGCCAGGCCGGCGCCCAGCACGGCGCAGGGTGCGGTGTTGCGCCCGATCGGCTCGCCGATCACGTGGGCCGCGGGCAGTTCGGGCAGCTCGGCCCGGACCGCGTCGGCCAGATCCGCGCCGGTGACCACCAGGATGCGCCCGGGGCCGCTCAGCGGGGCCACGCGCTCGTAGGTCTCGCGCAGCAGGGTGCGCCCTGCCGCCAGGGGCAGCAGCTGCTTGGGCCGCGCGGCGCGGCTCAGGGGCCAGAAGCGCGTGCCCCGGCCCCCCGCCATGATGACGCAGATGCCTTGTGCGGTGGCGGGCCTGGTGCCGCTCGTGCCGTTCATGGCCGCGGTCCCGCTCAGGCCCGGACGACCGTGACCTTGGCCTCCACGCGGACCTCGTGGTGCAGCCGGACCTGGACCGTGTGCTCACCCAGGGTCTTGATGGGCTCGTCCATCACGATCATGTGGTGGTCGATCTGCACCTTGTCCTGGGGCAGGAGCACGGCGATGTCGCGCGGGCCCACCGAGCCGTAGAGCTTGTCCTCTTCGTCGGCCAGGGCCGTGATGGTGCAGGCCAGGGTGCCCAGGCCGCCGGCCAGGGTCTGCGCCGCCGCCACGTGCTCCTGGTCCTTCTTGGCCTCCTTGACCAGGTGCAACTCGACGAGCTTGCGGTGCCCGTCGGTCGCCGGCACGGCCATGCCTTTGGGGATCAGGAAGTTGCGGGCATAACCGGCGGCCACGCTGACCGTCTTGCCCATGGGGCCCAGGTTGTCCACGTTCTGCATGAGGATGACGTCCATCTCGTAACCACCTTCAGGTTGGTCCGCCCGGGGGCGGCGGGACCTTCAGCGGTCCCTGTCGCCGACGTCGTCGGCAGCTCGGCCGGAGCGGCCGTTCCGGTCTCCGCGCTCGTCGCGGGGCCCGCGGTCGAGCCCCCTGAGGTCCAGCCACTGGTCCGCCAGGCCCAGCACCGCTCCGCTGGCGAACACCAGCGGCGTCAGGAACAGGCCCATCACCGTCCAGAAGACGATGCGACCCAGCGGCGAAAGCAGGCGGCCGGTCACCCAGAACTGGACCGCCAACCCCTGCACGGCCAGCAGGCCGGCCGCCAGCAGGGCCACGTTCAGGCCCACGGTCACGGCCACCGGGTGGCGCATCAGCACCAGCCCGAGGCCGGCGACCAGCAGCCACACCAGGTAGAACGGCAGCCGCCAGCGCCCGAAGGGCTCCGGCCGCCAGCTGGGCAGCCACCAGCCGCCCAACCGCACCGTCACCCAGGTCAGGACCAGCACCGCCATGGCCCGGGCCAGCAGGTTGAGCAGCACCGCCAGCGGGTACAGGCGCGCGCCCAGGGCGAGGGCCTCGTCGAGCCAGGCCTGGATCCGCTCCTGTTCCCGCAGCCGCTGGGCCGGCTCGGCCCCCGGCGGAATGGTCTCCTCCAGCACCGGCGTCACCTGCTGGCGCACCAAGGCCAGCTGGTCGTCCAAAGGGACGGCGACGATGTCCACGATCACCGTGCCCAGCAGCAGGCCCGCCACCACGGCCAGGGCCGCGTCCAGGCGCCAGCGGGCCCCCAGGGCCGTGCCCGCCGCCAGGCCAGCCGCCACGGCGGCCCCGACGGCCAGGGCCGTCGCCGCCGCACCGAGGACCACGGCCGCGCCGATGGCGGCCACAGCCGCGACCACCGCCGACCGGTGGGGCCGCGCCATGATCAGCGCCGCACCCCATGCCGCCGCCAGCACCATCGGCGTGCCGTCGCGCAGCAGGAGCAGCCACGCCGCGAGCACATCACTGGTCCCGGGCCCGGCCTCCGCCAGGCGGAAGACGAGGATCGCCGCGAGGGTCGCCCCCAGGGCCACCACGGGCGGCAGGTATCCCGGCCCGGAACGCTTCACCACAGACCACCGGCTTACCGGTAGTATTCCTTCACGAAGGGCAGGATAGCCAGGTGCCGCGCACGCTTGACCGCGACGGCCAACGGACGCTGGAACCGGGGGCTGGTGCCCGTGTTGCGCCGCGGGGCGATCTTGCCCCGCTCGGTCACGAACCGGCGCAGCAGCTCCTCGTCCTTGTAGTCGATGGCCACCAGGCCCGTCTTGGTGAAGAAGCAGGCCTTCTGTTTGCCGTGCCGCCTCTTCTTCTTCTTCTTCTTGATCCGAAGGTTCTTGCGCGCCATCGGATGGATCCTTTCGTCGTCTGCGGGGCCGCGCCGCGCGCGGCCGGTTCACCGTCTCGGCCGGGAGCTACTCCGCGCCCGCGCTGCTCTCGTTCTGGGTCTGGCGCCGCTTGGCTACGGCCGCGCGGTTGCGCTCCTCCCACTCATCGTCGCGCACGACGAGGTGGCGCAGGATCTGGTCGTCCAGGCGCAGGAACTTGTCCAGTTCCTGGCAGACGGCACCCGGCGCGCGGAACTTCATGAACATGTAGTTGCCGCGGTTCTCGTGCTCGATCTCGTACGCCAGGCGGCGCATGCCCCAGTGGTTTTCCAGGGTGACCTCGCCGCCGCGCGACGCGATGATGGCCTTGGCGCGGTCGATCCGCGCGGTCATCTCCGCCTCGGGCTGGTCGGCCCGCAGGATGAAAGTCAATTCGTACTTGGTCACTGTTGACACCTCCCTCCGGACAGAACGACCCGGGTCCCTATTCGCCTGCGGCGGGCCAGCACGTGGCCGCCGCGGGCGTCAGCCCGGGTAGGGATGGTATGCCACCAGCGTGAGCTGGTTATGGCGTTTTTCGGTCCCGCGGCGGTGCCGGGCGCAGGGTTGCCCATCGCGCCGGTCGGCCGCGGCGAAGGGGCAATATACCGGGCCGGACCAGCCGGCGCAAGGCGAATCGGCGCCTCAGGCCGGCGGCGCGGCCGGTCCGCGGCGGTTGAACCGGGATCCGGCGGCCTCGGCGCCCAGGTCGAGCCAGCAGGCCACGGCCAGGGCGGCGTGGGCCACCGTCTCGGCCACCAGATCCTCTTCCTCCGGGTCGAAATCCGCCAGCACGTAGTCCGGCCAGTGCTCGGCCGGCACCGGCTCGCCCCCTGGGGCGATGCCTAGGCGCAGCCGGGGGAACTCCTCGCCCCCCAGCTGGGCGATCACCGAGGCCAGGCCGTTCTGCCCCCCGCTGCCGCCCCGGGCCCGCAGGCGCACCGCCCCCAGGGGCAGGGCCAGGTCGTCGCAGACCACCAGCGGCCGCACCGGCGCCGGGCCGGCCGGCGGTCCATCCGCCGCCGGCGCGTCCGCGCCGGGCTGCCCGGCCGCCGGCGGCGGCGCATCCGGCGCATCCGGCGCATCGGTCGCGGGCACGCCGGTCACGGGCACGCCGGCCTCCCGGCTCCAGGCGGCCACGGCCTCCCCCGAGAGGTTCATGTAGGTCAGCGGCCGCAGCAGGACCAGGCCGCCCTCGGGGGTGCCGGCGGCCGCCCACGGTCCGTGGGCCGGCGCGAACGCCAGGTGGTGCCGGCGGGCCACCTCGTCCAGCACCCGCCAGCCGATGTTGTGGCGATTGCGGGCGTAGCGCGCGCCCGGGTTGCCCAGGCCCACCACCAATTGCGGTGCCACGGTCCCCGCTCCTTCCGCGGACGCCGCCGCCGTCAAAGCCGCAGCCGGCCCCAGCAGGCGGCCGGCTGCAGGATCACGGCGGTGCCGCCCGGTTTCAGTCCTCGTCCTTGTCCTTGTCCTCGTCGTCGGACTCTTCGCCTTCGGCGCCGGCCTCGTCCTCGGCGTCTACGTCGGGCTCGACGAAGACCGTGGCGGGCTTGATGTTCAGCGCCAGCAGGTCCGGATCGTCGACGATCTCGCCGACGGGGGCCACGACGTCGCGGACGAAGATCTTGTCGTTGAGGGCCAGGTCGGTGACGTCGATCTCCAGCTGCTCGGGCAGGTCCCGCGGCAGGCAGCTGAGCTGGATGCTGTCCAGGGCCATGACCACCGACGCCTCGCCGCTCTTGACGATGGCGTTGGTGCCCGTCACGTACACCGACACGTCCACGGTCACCGGCTTGCCGCGGGGGATCTCCAGCAGGTCCACGTGCAGGATCCGGTCGGTCACCGGGTTGCGCTGCACCTCGCGCAGCAGGGCGATGTGGCCGTCGCCCGTGCCCTCCTGCTCCAGGGCGAAGATCGCCGAGCGACCCGCGAGCTTGGTCATGGCCACGCTGAACGCGTGCTCCTCCAGCTCGATGGTCACGGTCTCGCGGCCGTGGCCGTAGAGCACGGCGGGGACGCGGCCGGCCGCCCGCGTGCGGCGGTTGGCGTTCTTGCCGGTCGTGGACCGGGGATGGACGGTCAGGTTCACCAGACCCATGGTCTTTCCTCCGCGGACAGGGCCCCGTGGCGGGGCAGGTAAGGGCTCGCCGCGCCGGCGGCAAGGAACCTTCTGGCGCAATGGCCCGAGTGGGGCCGGCGTCCCGTCGACCGCGAGGGAGAGCTACTCCGGACGGGTGGCGCACGGTCCCGCAAATGAGGGGTCAAATAAGCACCGCCGCCGGGCGCTGTCAAGGCGGGCGGCCCCGCCCTTGGCCCGGATCATTCAGGAAGGTCCGGCTGCGGCTGGTCGATTCATGAATGATCCGGGCTAGAGGAACAGGGCGCTGACGGTCTTCTCCAGGTGGATGCGCTCGATGGCGTCCGCGAGCAGCGGCGCCATGTCCAGCACCTTGACCTTCGGGCACTCGTCGTGGCGGTGGAAGGGGATCGTGTTGCTGACCACGACCTCCTTGACCGGGCAGGCCATGATGCGCTCGAGGGCCTGGCCCGAGAACAGCGGGTGGGTGCAGCAGGCGGTGACCGAGCGGGCGCCGTGCAGCTCGACGCAGACCCGCGCCGCGTCGGTCAGGGTGCCGGCGGTGTCGATCATGTCGTCGAAGATGATCACGTCCTTGCCGTCGACGTCGCCGATGAAGTTCATGACCACCGCCTCGTTGGGCCGCGGCCGGCGCTTGTCGATGATGGCCAGCGAGACCTGCAGGCGCTTGGCGAACGCCCGCGCCATCTTGATGGAGCCCACGTCGGGCGCCAGGACAACCGTCTGTTCCGGGTCGATGCCGCGGAAATGGCGGAGCAGCACCGGCGCGGAGTAGAGATGGTCCAGGGGGATGTCGAAGAACCCCTGGATCTGCGGGGCGTGCAGGTCGATGGTCAGCACGCGATGCGCCCCGGCGGCGGTGATCAGGTTCGCCATGAGCTTGGCCCCGATGGGCACCCGCGGCTGGTCCTTGCGGTCCTGGCGGGCGTAGCCGAAGTACGGCACCACGGCGGTCACCCGGCGGCAGGAGGCCCGCTTCACCGCGTCCAGCAGCAGCAGCAGCTCCATCATGTTCTCCGCCGGCGGCATGGTCGGCTGGACGATGAAGACGTCGGTGCCGCGGATGTTCTCGCGGATCTTGACCTGGATCTCGCCGTCGGAGAAGCGGCTCACCTCGACGTCCAGCAGGTTGACGTTCAGGTGGTCGGCGATGCGCTGCCCCATCTCCGGATGGGCGTTGCCGGTCAGGATCACGAGCTCGTTGTACATGAACCTCTCCTGTCCGGGGCGGACCCGGTCCGCAGTCTGCTAGCGTGACCGGTTGCGAACGGCGCGCCGCACCGGTGGGCGAGGGGTGCGAGGGGGCGGGGCGGTATGGTTGGGGCGGCAGGACTCGAACCTGCGAATGCATGGACCAAAACCATGTGTCTTAGCCACTTGACGACGCCCCAGTCGATTCCGGCGGTCGCGAGGTTCAGAAGCTGCCTTCCATGATGCCCCGGTCATCGTCGTCGTAGGCGCCGAAGCGCGACGGCGGCGGGATCTCGCCGTTCTCGACCCGCTGCATCTCGCGACGGTAGGCTGCGATGACCTGGTTCTCCATCCACTCACGCGTGGCCATGTTGATCGGATGGGCGATGTCCTGGAAGGTGCCGTCCTTCCGCTTGCGGCTCGGCATCGCGATGAAGAGCCCCGAAGCCCCCTCGATGATCTTCAACCCCCGGACGACGAAAGCGTTCTCGAGGGTGATGCTGGCGAACCCTTTCAATTTGTTGTCGTCGCGCAAGGTAATCCTGATTTCGGAAATCTCCAAGGTTCTCCCCCTCGCTGGTGTGCCGCCGGCCGGCCGGCTTGCGCTGGGCGCCTCACCCTCCCGTGAATCCGACTCCCGCCGCGTGCGGCCCGACGACCCTGACCCAGAGCCCCGCCTGCTCGAACTCCTGCTGGATCGCCGTCAGGTCCCTGCCCTCCTGGAACACGCCGACCACCGCCGACCCGCTGCCCGAGAGCATGGCGACCGGCGCGAGGGTGCGCATGCGCAGGACATGCCGCTGCAGCGCAGGCTGCTCCGGCAGGACGACCTCTTCGAGCCGATTGTAGCCCGGCCAGGTCTGCTGCGGGAACCGAGCCAATATCGGCTTCAATACATGGATGTTAGCCCCGGGGCTCTTGACTGTCAATCCCATTCTAAGGCGGCCATAAACGTCGGAAGTACTTAATTCGAAAGGGGGTTTGACGATCAGGAACTGCCCCGAGCGCACCGTCGGCAGAGGGGTCAGCAGGGTGCCGCGGCCCCGGCCCAGCTGGGTGCCCCCGCGCACGAAGAACGGGACGTCCGAACCGAGGCCCGAGCCCAGCTTCTCCAATTCCCGGGGTTCCAGCCCGGTGCCGAAGAGCCGATCGCAGCCCACGAGCACCGCCGCCGCGTCGGCGCTGCCCCCGCCCAGGCCCGCGCCGACAGGGATCCGCTTGTCCAGATGGACCGACAGGCGGCCCGAGACGCCCGTCTCCCGGCAGAAGTGCCGGGCGGCCCGCCAGCACAGGTTAGTTTCGTCCGCCGGGACGTCCACGTCGCCTGCGACGGCCAGGCCGATGGCGGGCTCCCCGCCCGGATGGCGCTCGTGCAGGGTGACCCGCACCGCGTCGAACAGGGCGACCGCCTGCAGCACCGTCTCGATGTCATGGTAGCCGTCGTGGCGCCGCCGCAGCACCTCCAGGTGGAGGTTCACCTTCGCCGGCGCCTGCAGCGCCACCGTGCGTTCCACCGCGAGGCGGCCCTTCGTGAAGCCCGTTCCGTTCATGGCAGCGCCTTCTGCCCGGGGGACGCTCAGCGGCGCGCCGCGGCGAGCCGCCCCCAGGGCGTGGACCGGTGGCCGCGCAGGGCGGCGGGCCGGCGGGTCAAGTTGTAAACGAGGTCGGCCAGGGGCCGGCGGCCCGGCAGGCGGTCCGCGGCGACCAAGGTGCGCTCCGGCAGCCCGAAGTCAAGATCCAGCAGCTCGGTCTGGCCCGCCAGGCGGATCCGCTCGAGCCGGCCCTCCCCCAGGCCCCGCTCGCTGCACAAACGCAGCCACGGCACCCGGCGCGGGTCGGCCCCGGCCAGGCGGCAGGCCACCGCGTCCACGGCCACCGGGTCGGCGCCGGCGATCAGCACGTTGCGGCCGGCTGGCCAGCGCTCCAGGGCCCCGCCTTGGACCTGCCACACCGTGCCGTCCAGCACGGCGCCCCGCGGCTGCAGGGCCTGACGGGCCAGGGCCACGGCCTCGGCCGCGAGCTCGGCCAGGGGAAACCGGCGCGGCCGCACCGGCGCCGGCACGAGCAGCCGCAACAGAAGAGCCACCGCCCCGGCCACGGGCCAACCCCGTCCTACCGTCGGCACGGGCAGCAGCAGGGCGCCACCGCCGGCCAGTCCCACCGGTACCGCCAGGCCCCGGGGCCGGACCGCGGCCAGGGTCGGCACCAGCGCCTGGGGGCGCACCGGGTGGTCCGCCCGGGCCGCGGGTTCCGCCAGACCGGCGCCGGCCTCGGCCAGCACCCGGTCCCAGAGTCCGGCCACGGGCCGCCCCACCACGTGGACCTCGCCCCCGGGGGCGCTGCCCGCCAGGCACCCGGCCAGCTGCCAGGGCGGCGAGACGGCGCCGGGCAGCCAGGTGCCCGGGCCGCCGTCGGCGACCAGGCGCGCCGGCCCGTCCGGGGGCGCGAGCTGCGCCAACTCCAGCAGGCGCCGGTAATCCGCGGCGATGGTCTCGGGGCGGGCGTCCAGCAGGGCGACGACGGGGCGCATGGGACCTCCTGGTGGCGCGGTCAGGTGCCGATGATGCGGATGGCCGCGGCCACCCAGGCGATGACGACCACCTGCAGCAGGGCGTCGTTCAGCAGGATCTCGTGGGGCCGCCCGCCGCGCTCCTCCTTGTACACCAGGAAGAGGTAGCGGCCCATCCCCGCCAGGACGAACGGCAGGGTGTAGATAAGGTTGCGCGTGCCGAAGTGGGCCACGGTGCTCGGCCACACCGTGTACAGGGCGTACATCATGCTGGTCAGACCGAAGCTGACGCCGATCAGGGCGTTGAGCATGGGTTCGGTGTAGCCGTTCAGCACCGGCCGGGTCACGCCGTCGAGCTGGCGGATCTTCAGCAGCTCGTCCCGCCGCTTGCAGAAGCCCAGGAACAGCGACAGGAAGAACGTGCACAGCAGCAGCCAGATCGAGATGCCCACCCCCGGGGCCACCGGGTGCAGCACGGCCACGCCGGCGCCGGCGCGGATCACGAAGCTCAGGCCGATGCCCGTGACGTCCAGCACCGGGATGCGCTTGAGCCAGCGGGTGTACAGCCAGTTCCACAGGAAGAAGACGGCCACCGCGGCCAGGAAGGACCGCCCCAGCAGGGAGGCCGCGACCAGGCAAAGCACCAGCAGCACCAGCCCGCCGCGCGCGGCGTCCGCCACGGCCAGGCTGCCCGAGGCCACCGGCCGGCGGCGCTTGTCCGGGTGGCGCCGGTCCAGTTCCCGGTCGGCGATGTCGTTGAAGACGTAGATCACGCCCGAGCAGAAACAGAACACCACCGCGCCCAGGGCCGCCCGCGCCACGCAGGCCGGGTCCCCCAGGCGCTGGGCGAAGATCACGCCGGCGAACAGCAGCAGGTTCTTGGTCCACTGCCGCGGCCGCAAGGCCTCCAGGAAGACCACGAAGGTGCTCATCAGTAGGCGTTCTCCCCGTGCAGCACGTGGTTGATGGTCATCAGCAGGATCTTCACGTCCAGCAGCAGCGACCAGTTCTCGACGTAGTGCAGGTCGTAGAGGGTCCGCTCCTCGATGCTGGTGTTGCCGCGCAGGCCGTGCACCTGGGCCCAGCCCGTCAAGCCCGACTGCACCCGGTGCCGCTCGAAGTAGCGGGGCATGCTGCGGGAGAAGCGTTCGACGAAGACCCGCCGCTCCGGCCGCGGCCCCACCAGGCTCATGTCGCCGCGCAGGACGTTCCACAGCTGGGGCAGCTCGTCCAAACTGGTGCGCCGCAGAAAGCGGCCCACACCCGTGACCCGGGGGTCGGCGGCGCGGGTCCACACCGGCCCCGAGGCGGCCTCGGCGTCCGGACGCATGGTGCGGAACTTGAACATGGCGAACTCGTGCCCGTCGCGGCCCACGCGCTCCTGGCGATAGAACATCGGGCCGGGCGAGGACAGTCGCACCAGCACCGCCAGCACCACCAGCACGGGCGAGAGCACCAGCAGCCCCAGCCCCGAGGCCAGCAGGTCGAAGGTGCGCTTGACCAGCCGGTCCACCCCCGAGAGGGCCTCCTCCCGCACCGAGATGAAGGGGATGCCGGCGATCTCCTTCAGGCGCATGCGGCTGGTGTGCAAAGAAAGCAGGTCGGGCACGAACTGCAGGTCGACGTTCAGGTTCGACAGCTCGCCGGCCACGTGGCCCACCAGGGGCAGCTGGTCGAAGGGCACCGTCAGCACCACCAGGTCGATGCGGTGCTCGATCACCACCCGGCGCAGGTCGTCGACCTCACCCAGGCAGGGCAGCGGCGGGGGCGGCGGCACCGCCGCCCGGCGGCCCGCCGCATCCAGGACCGAAGCCTCCTCGCGGGGAACGTCGGCGCCGTCGGGGTCCGGGTCCCCCGGCACGCGCACCCAGCCCACCGGCCGCAGGGCCAGGCCCGGCAGCCGGCGGAAGGCCCGCAGCAGCCGGTGCCGCATGGGGCTGGTCCCCACCAACAGCACCCGGGTCGTGCCCACGCCCCGGGTCTGCACGCTGCGCAGCAGCACGCGGGCCAGCACCCGGCCCGTGGCCAGCAATAGGAACGAGGACAGCACGAACAGGCCGAAGAACGAGCGGCTGTAGGTCTCGCCCCGCAGGAAGAAGGCCAACGCCAGCACCAGCAGGGAACCCAGCGCCACGCCCTTGAACAGCCCTACCAGGTCGTCCTCGAAGCTGCGCCCGCCGCGGCCGGTGTACATGCCGCCGGCGTAGAAGATGCCGAAGAAGACCACCAGCACCACGCCGCCCGCCGCCAGGTAGGGGCCCAACGGCGGGATGCCCAGGGGCACCAGCCAGATGCCGCTGTGGAAGCGGAACCAATAGGTGGCCAGGAACGCCGACTGGAGCATGACCATGTCGACGGCGATCAGGACCAGGGCTTCGAGCACGTGGTCCCGGCCGCGGCCGGCGGCCGGGGTGCCGTCCAGGCCGCGGTCGTCGCGGTCGGCGTGGCCTTCGCGGTCGGCGCGGTCGGCGTGGCCTTCGCGGTCGTCGTCCTGCGTGGTCACGACGCCGCCCTCCCTCGCGCCCGCGGCGCACCACCGGTGTGCTCCTGCCAGGCCTCGGCCAGGGCGGTGGCGAGCTCGCGGCGGAAGCGCTCGCGCCCGAAAGCGCGGGCATGCTCCACCATCGCCGCCTCGTCCCAGGGGCCGT
>JBHEPC010000070.1:0-19063 GCA_046260475.1 Candidatus Krumholzibacteriia bacterium
TGCTTCTACGGCATGCGGGCGCTGCTGACCCTCTACCTGACCAAGTCCCTGCTGCTGGGGGACGAGCGGGCGTTCGCCATCTACGGCGCCTACACGGCCCTGGTCTACGCCGCGCCCGTGTGGGGCGGCAAGCTGGCCGACGCGGTGCTGGGCTACCGCCGCGCCATCGTCTTCGGCGGGCTCGTGATGGCCGCCGGCGAGTTCATGATCCTCGGCGGGAACGACTTCTGGCTGTTCGCGGGCATGGGCGCCATCATCATCGGCAACGGCTACTTCAAGGCCAACATCTCGACGATCGTCGGCCGCCTCTACCAGGAGGGCGATCCGCGGCGGGACGCTGGCTTCACCATCTTCTACATGGGCATCAACCTGGGTTCGCTGCTGGCGACCCTGGTCGTTGCGCCCATCGGCGAGACCCGCGGCTACCTGCTGGGCTTCGCCATCGCCGGCGTGGGCATGCTGCTGGCCGTCGGCACCTTCCTGATGGGTGCCCACCTGCTGGAGGGCCACGGCGAGCCCCGCGACCCGGAGCGCTACCGCCGCTGGAGCAAGCCGGTCTACGCGGTCTCCCTGCTGGCGATCCCGGGCATCTACGCGCTGATCAACTGGGGCACCACGGTGAAGATCCTCGGCCAGGACCTGCTGTTCTGGATCCTGATCGGGCTGCTCTCCTTCGTCTGCTTCACCCTGCTGACGGAGGCCTTCAAGTCCGACCGGGTGCAGCGCGACCGCATCCTGGTGCTGATGATCCTGATGGTCTTCAACGTGGTGTTCTGGGCCTGCTTCGAGCAGGCTGGCAGCTCGCTGACCCTCTTCGCCGACCGCAACGTGGACCGCGACGTCGCGGGGCTGTTCACGATGCCCGCGTCCATGACCCAGTTCTTCAACCCGGCTTTCATCCTGCTGTTGGGCTCGTTCTTCTCGGTGATGTGGGTGCGGCTGAGCCGGGCGGGCCGCAACCCCAGCATCCCCATGAAGTTCCGCCTGGGCATCGTGCAGCTGGGCCTGGGCTACCTGGTGCTGCTGGTGGGTGCCGCCCTGGCCGGCGACCGCGCCCTGGTGCCCCTGTTCGTGCTGGCGCTGATGTACCTGCTGCACACCACGGGCGAGCTGTTCCTGTCGCCCATCGGCCTGTCCATGGTCACCAAGCTGGCGCCGCGGCACTTGACGGGCACGGTGATGGGGGCCTGGTTCCTGTCCTTCGCGTTCAGCAACTACCTGGCCTCGGTGCTGGCGCGCCTGACCGGCGGGGGCGAGGGTGTGGACATGGCCGCGCTGCCGCCGGCCGAGAGCCTGGCGGGCTACGTGGACGTGTTCGGCAGCATGGGCATGATCACCGTGGGCATCGGCCTGGGCCTGGTGGCGATCTCGCGCTTCCTCAACCGCATGATGCACGGCGTGAACTGAGGGGCCCGGCGCCTCGTGCGCGGCGCCTGGTGCCCGCCGCCGGGGCCGTCGCCGGGGCCGTCGCCGAGACCGTCAAAAATGGTGGTCCCGGCTCGCCTCGTCCCCTATGATGCCCCGGTTCCGCGACTTCCGGCGGCCGGCGCACGGCCGGCCGCTCCACGCGCACCCCACCCACCCAGCCACGGGAGGCTGCCGATGGCACTCGGTCATCCCAAAGGATTGTTCCCGCTCTTCTTCACCGAGATGTGGGAACGCCTGGCGTTCTACACGATGCTGGGCATCCTGCTGCTCTACACAACGGACATCGAGCGGGGCGGTCTCGGCCTGCCCGCGGCCGAGGGCAACGAGATCTACGGCCTGTACCTGGCCTTCGTCTACTTCACGCCGTTTCTGGGCGGGATGATCGCCGACCAGTTCATCGGCTACCGCCGCGCCGTGCTGCTGGGCGGGGCGATGATGTCGTCGGGCCTGTTCCTGATGGGCACCCCGGGCTTCGCGCCCTTCACCACCGGCCTGATCCTGCTGATCATCGGCAACGGCTTCTTCAAGCCCAACATCTCGGTGATGGTGGGCAACCTCTACCAGCCGGGAGATCCGAAACGCGACGCGGGCTTCAACATCTTCTACATGGGGATCAACATCGGCGCCTTCGCGGCCAACCTGGTGGCGGCCTCGGTGCGCAACCAGGTGGGCTGGCTGTGGACCTTCCGCGTGGCGGGCATCGGCCTGATCATCGGCCTGATCATCCTGCTCTTCAACTGGAAGGGCCTGGCGGCGGCCGACCGCCGGCCCGAGCGCGGCGCCAAGAGCGCGGGCTTCGGGCAGGTCTTCCTGAAAATCCTGCTGCCGGCCTTCGTCGTGGGCGCCCTCGGCTACTTCATGGCCAAGCAGTACCTGCCCCCGTCGATCCCCATGCGGCCGGCCGTGGTCGGCTTCCTGACCGGCATGATCCCGGTGATCATCTTCTTCGTGCGCCTGGGCCTGACCGCCGGGCCGAAGCAGAGGCCGGGGCTGCTGGCCCTGCTGCCGGTGTATGTGGCCGGCGGCACCTTCTTCATGATCCTGCACCTGAACGGTTCGGCCCTGACCCAGTGGGCCCGGGACAACACCGACCGCCAGGCCCGCGCGGTGCCCATGGCCATGCAGCAGGAAGCGTTGCCGGGGTACTACATCAACGCCAAGGAGTCGACGCCGCGGCCTGATCCCCGCAGCCTGGCCGTGGTCCAGGACGCGGCCACCGCCCGCATGTACGGCCTGCGGCGCATGGACGAGGCGGCCGTCGCCCGTGTGGCGGCGCTGCCGGACGTGACCGTGACGGAGGTGGGGGAGCAGGCGCCGCGGGAGCTGCGCGACCGGGCGACGAAGGTCTTCCCCGACGGGGTGGTGACGGTGACCGAGGGCACGGGCAGCCACGGCGAGCCGCTCGTCACGGTGGAGGTGCCCGACAGCGCCGTGCCCCTGCGGGAGGTGGCCTTCACCCGCCAGGTCGAGGGGCAGCAGGTGGCGGTCTTCGTCATCGACGAGCGCCTGCGCCACGAGATCTACGCCGGCTACCGCGAGCGCTTCGGCCACGAGCCCGAGTACCTGCCGCCGGGCCAGTACCTGCGGGTGGCCAACAGCGAGCTCTACCAGAGCTTCAACGCCCTGTTCGTGGTGGCGTTCACGCCGCTGATCGTGGCCTTCTTCGCCTGGAAGTTGCGGCGTGGCAGCCCCGTCACCACGGCGCGCAAGCTCTTCTACGGCCTGGTGCTGACCACGGGCGCGCTGCTGCTGATGGCCCTGGCCGGCTTCCTGAGCCAGAACGGCGCGGTGAAGGTCTCCAGCTGGTGGCTGATCGGCTTCTACGCCATCGTCACCATCGGCGAGCTGTGCCTCAGCCCCATGGGGTTGTCGCTGGTGACCAAGCTCTCGCCCACCAACCTGGTGGGCCTGACCATGGGCGGCTGGTTCCTGGCCACGGCTTTCGGCAACAACTTCTCCGGCTTCTTCGGGGGCATCCAGCACACGATGACGCCGGTGGCGTTCTTCCTGTTGCTGGCGGGGCTGGCGGCGCTGGCCTCGCTGTTCATCTTCCTGCTGTTGCCCAAGCTGGAGGAGGCCATCAAACAGTACGGCGCCTGACAAGGCGTCTTCAACCGGGCCTGCGGGCCCGCGCCCCCGGGGCGCGGGCCCGTTTCCGTTTGAGCACACCGCCGCCTGGGGCTAGATTGGGCCGACGTGCGCTGACCCGCTCCCGTGCTGCGAGGTGCCGGCCTTGAAGAGAGTGCTGTCCATCTGGACGATCACCGTCGTTTTGACCCTGGCGTTCCTGGTCTGGCAGAAGCTCTCCGGGCCCACCTACCCCAAGCGGGGCAGCGTGGACCTGGGCACCGGCGAGATCGCCATCGAGCTGCTGCGGACCCACAGCATCAACGGGGACCTGCCCGTGACCGTGACGGTCGCGGCCCCCGGCGCGCCCGATCCCGGCATCACCGGCACCGTCGTCTGGCGCCGTTACCCCACCGACGAGCCGTGGCAGCGGCTGCCCATGCGCTACGAGCGGGGCCAGCTGCGGGCCGAGCTGCCGCGTCAGCCCATGGCCGGCAAGCTGGAGTACAGCCTCGAGCTGGCCTACGGCGGGCTTACGGCCCAATTCCCCCCCGACGAGGCGGCCGTCGCCCGCTTCAAGGGCGACGTGCCCTCGCTGATCCTCGTCCTGCACGTGACGGCGATGATCCTGGGCATGCTCTTCTCCACCGGCGCGGGGCTGGACGCCCTGTCCGGCGGCGCCGCGGCCCAGCGCTTCCTGGCGCGGGCCACGTTCTTCTTCCTGCTGGTCGGGGGCTGCATCCTGGGGCCGGTGGTGCAGAAGTACGCCTTCGACGCCTACTGGACCGGCTGGCCCCTGGGCCAGGACTGGACCGACAACAAGCTCGCCGTCGGCGCCCTGGTCTGGCTGGTCGCGGTGTGGGCCACGCGCCACGCCCGGCCCGGCCGCCCCGCCGGGCGTTTCTGGGTGGTGCTGGCGATGCTGACCATCCTGGTGATCTACTCGATCCCCCACAGCATCCACGGCTCGACCTACGACTACGCCACGGGCGAGCACATCCAGACGCACTAGCGCGCGGCGCTGCGTCCTAGAAGCCCACCTCGCGCCCGGCGTTCTGCTGCCGCAGCCACTGCAGCAGGGGCTGGTAGTACTCCAGCATGGCGTCGGCCGAGAGGTCCTCGCCCGTGGCCTGGCGCATGACCAGGTTGCCGTCCCGCGTGGCGCCCAACTCGAGGATCGACTGCAGGTACAGGCCGACGGTGCGGTCGCCCCAGTAGTTGGCGTCGCGCAGGTCCTGGCGCAGCAGCTCGCGGCTGACGTAACGGTGCAGCTGGTGCAGGATCACCGCCGCCAGGGCGTAGTCGTAGTACTGGGCGGGGTCGTCGATGACGTGGGTCTTGGTGGCGGCGTCGCAGAACTCCTCGCCCCGCAGGGTCGGCGGCTCGATGCCCTGGAAGCGCGCGGCGTGCTCCCACCAGCGGGCGTTGAACTGGTGCACCGGCAGGTCGGCCTCGTAGAGGTCGTACTCGAAGTGGGTCATGGTGCCGCAGGCAAACGGCAGGAAGACCACCGGTCCGGACAGGGCCTGGGCCAGCAGCCAGCGGATCCGGTCCGGCGCCTGGTCGGTGCCCAGCAGGCCCAGTTGGGTCAGGTAGGACGGCTGCCCGGCGGCCAACTCGATGAGCGAGCCGATGCCCTCGTGGAAGGCCCGGTTGGCCCCTTCGCGCAGGATGGGCGGCACCTCGGGCCGGCTGTAGGCCAGGTAGTAATAGATGTGGCCCAGCTCGTGGTGGGTGGTCAGGAACCAGCTCCAGTCCGCCTGGACGGACATCAGACCGCGCACGTCCTGGTCCAGGTCGATGTGCCAGGCCGAGGCATGGGTGTTCTTCTTGCGCCCCGCGTCCGGCGGCAGCTGGTACAGGTCGCTGCGGTCCCAGAAGGTGTCCGGCAGGGGCGCAAAGCCCATGGACACGTAGAACTCCTCGCCCTTGCGCACCAGCCACTCGGGCTGTACGTCGGCCACCAGGCCGTCCATGTCCACGCCCGGGACGATGCCCGGCCACTCCTGGGCCCAGCGGTTGCCCAGCCAGTGGGCGGGGATGCGCCGCGGCACCGGCGCCCCGTAGCGCGCCGCGAGCTCGTGCCGGACCCAGCAGTGGAGCTGCTCGTACAGGGGCCGGATGCCGGCGACCAGCTCGTCCATCAGGCGCAGCATGTCGTCGGCGCTCAGGTCGTAGTTGGCGGTCTCCAGGCCGAAGTAGCTCGAGTAGCCCATGTGCCGGGCCAACCGGTTGCGCTGGCTGCGCAGGGCGGCCAGGCCCTCCTTGAGCTTCGGCCCCACCTGCTTGCTGCTCTCCCAGACGGCCTTGCGCTCGGCCAGGTCGGTGCTCGTCGCCAGCAGGCCGTCGATCTCGTTGGGGGTGACCGTGCGCGCCGGTTGCCCGGGCAGGGCCAGACGGTAGACGTGGCCGTGCAGGGAGTCGTTCAGGGCCGCGGCGGTGGCGATGGCGTCGGCCACCACTTCCGGCAGGGTGGCCGGGTACTTGGCGGACAAGCGCCAGGCTGTGGCCACCTGCCGCTCCTGCAACTCGGTCAGGTCGGTGCGCGTGCGCAGGGCGCGCAGGATCTCGATCACCTCGCGCCCGCCCACGAAGGCGCCCAGGGCACCGCCGGCGGCGACGCGGGCCCGGGTGTTGGCCTCGCTGATGTCCACCTCGGCGTTCCAGTTGGCGCTCTCGAAGGCGGTCCACAGCTCCTGGTAGCGCTGGTTGTAGACCGTCAGGAACGAGTCGACGTCCGCGGGTCCCGGCGCGGCCGCCCCCTGGGGCGGCACGCCACCGGCCTGCAGCGGAGCCGACTCCGGGCGGGTGGGGGAGCCCTGGCCCAGGTACCAGATCACCAGGAGCCCGGCGGCCAGCAGCATCATGCCCAGGCCGGCGAGGGTGCGCGTCTGCATCGTTCGGTTCCTTTCCGGTGGCGCGTGGCTGAGCGCGGCCATCGTGCCACAGGCGAGGCGCGGCGAAAAGGGCGGATCGATCCCACCGGCGATCGGTCCTTGGCAGCGGGGGCCGCCTTTGCCATCCTTGCCGGACCCCGCCACCGGAGGACGCCATGACCGACCAGCCGCCCCGCCGCCTGTTCCGCCAGCCCCACCGCCGCCGCCCGGTCTGGGGCTGGGTCCTGGCCCTGGTGCTGATCGTGGCCGTGATCGCCCTGCTGCCGCGGCTGCTGGCCCGCCTGGGCTGACTGCCGAAGCTCCCCGTAAAATTATTGTTGCAACAAATAATGTGCGGACGTATATTTCTGCCCGGAGGCGATGCATGACCGCGAACGACCAGACCCTCGACGTGCGCCAGGCCGAACGGACGGCCCTGAAGCTGATGTTGGCCCACGAGCACCTGGACGCCGGCCGGGCGGCCCTCTTCAAGGCCCACGGCCTGTCGGCCCCCCAATACAACGTCCTGCGCATCCTGCGGGGAGCCGGCGGCGGCGAGCTGAGCTGCCACGAGGTGGGCGAACGCATGGTCAAGCGGGTGCCCGACGTGACCCGGTTGCTGGACCGCCTGGAGCAGCGGGGCCTGATCGAACGGCGGCGCTGCCCCGAGGACCGGCGGGTGGTGCGCACCCGCATCACCGACGGCGGGCTGGCCCTGCTGGCGGCCCTGGACGAACCCTTGCGCGAGCGCATCCGCCGGGAATTCGCGGCCTTCGACCGGGCCTCGCTGGCCCGGCTGGACGCCCTGCTGGAGGCCCTGCTGGGCAGCTGATCTTTTTGTTTGCGGTAATATTCGTTTCAACAATAAACGGACTCTTCAACGAAAGGAACCGACCATGACCACGAACCGTACGGCCGACCTGGGCCTGCTGCTGATCCGCCTGATGGTGGGCGTCGTCTTCGTCTACCACGGCCAGGGCAAGCTCTTCGGCGGGATCGAGGGCTTCGCCGGCGCCCTGCAGTCGATGGGGGTGCCCGCGCCCCAGCTGGCGGCCTGGGCGGCGGCGCTCAGCGAGTTCCTGGGCGGCCTGGTGCTCATCGCCGGCGTGGCCTTCCGCTACGCCCTGTGGCCCCTGGTCTTCACCATGCTGGTGGCCTCCTTCAAGGCCCACGGCGGCAAGTTCAGCCTCCAGGACGGGGGCATGGAGTTCGCCCTGACCCTGGGCGTGGTGGTGGCGGGCCTGGCCCTGACCGGCCCGGGCGCCTTCGCCCTGGAGCGCTGGCTCCCCTGGGGCCGGGACCGCGGCGGCCGGGCCGGGCAGGGCAGCTGAGATGGGCGGCGCGCCACGGAGCAACAAGACGGCCCGGACCGACCATCCCATCGCCCCGGTCCTGGCCGAGCGCCACAGCCCGTACGCCTTCGACCCCCGGCCGCTGCCGGCGGCGGACCTGCGCAGCCTGTTCGAGGCGGCGCGCTGGGCGCCCTCGTCCTTCAACGAGCAGCCGTGGCGGTACCTGGTGGCCGTGCGCGAGGACGAGGGCGAGTTCGCACGCCTGCTCGCCTGCCTGGTCGAGGGCAACCGGGTGTGGGCGCGCCATGCCTCCGCCCTGATGGTGGCGGTGGCGGCGCTCACCCTCGCCCGCGACGGCCGGCCGAACGGCAAGGCCTTGCACGACCTGGGCCTGGCCGCGGCCAACCTCACGGTCGAGGCCACCGTGCGTGGCCTGGTGGTGCACCAGATGGGAGGCATCCTGCCCGACCAGGTGCGCCGGGAATACGGCGTGCCCGACGATTTCCAGCCCGTGACGGCCTTGGCGGTCGGCTACCCCGGCGACGGGTCGGCGCTGCCGGAGGCCCTGCGCGCCAAGGACGAGGCGCCCCGCACCCGGCGGCCCCAGGCGGAGTTCGTGTTCGCGGGCAGGTGGGGGCAGGCCGCGGTGCTGGACTAGCCCTCGGCGGTCCCGGTCGGCGCCTGACGCCGGCCGCCGGGCAGGGCCGCGGTCCCGAGGTAGGCGGCCAGGGAGATGAGGATGCCGTAGAACGCCGGGTCCAGGCCCCAGGGCAACTCGACCCCGGTGGCGATGGCCACCAGGGTGAAGCCGCCGCCGCTGATCATGGCCGCCACCGCCGCCCGGCCGCCCCCCTGCCGCAGGTAGAACACGCCCAGCGCGGGCACGAGCAGGCCCGAGACCATGAAGGCGTAGGCGTACAGGATGGCGTCCAGCACGGAGCGGAAGCGGGCCGCCAGCAGCACCGCCGCCACGCCGACCAACGCGGTCACCAGCTGCGAGAGATGCATCTGGGCCTTCTCGCCGCGGGCCCAGGGCAGCAGGCGCGCGCCCAGGTCACCGACGAAGTTGCCCGACGCGGCCATCATGCAGCTGTCGGCCGTGGACATGATGGCCGAGAAGTAGGCGGCGATCACCAGGCCGGCCACCCCCGCCGGCAGCACCTCGGCGATCAGCAGCGGCAGGCCCATCTCCGCCTCCACGTGGGGGAACAGCACCCGCGCCGCCATCCCCAGCACGACGCCGCTGAAGGCCATCAGCGGCCATTCCAGCAGCCCCGCCAGGTACCACGCCCGCCGGGCCTGCACCTCGTCCCGGCAGGCGTACATGCGCTGGTAGAGGGTCATGCCCACGAACCAGATGGGCACGATGGTCACCGCCCAGTTGACCAGCTGCACCGGCGCCACCGCCGTCAGGCGGAAGTGGTCCGGCGGCAGGGCCGCGCGCAGGCCCGCCCAGCCGCCGACCGCGCCCAGCGCCGCGGGCAGGGCCGCCAGCAGCAGGCCCGCCAGCAGCACCACCCACTGGACCGTGTCGGTGTAGATGACGGCCTTCAGCCCGCCGACGACCGTGTAGACGATGGTGATGGCGGCGATGGCCACCAGGGCGAAGGTCATGGGCTCGAGCCCCAGCGGCGCGGTGCGGAAGACCGTGGCCGACGCCAGCTTCGCGCCGGCGAGGATCTGCCCGCCGGTGAAGCCCAGGTAGCCGATGCCCGAGATGGCCGCCGCCAGCAGCGCCGTGGTCGGGCCGTAACGCCAGCGCAGCAGGTCCGGGAAGCTGTGCATGCCGTGGACCGAGTCGACGGCCTTGACCCGCGGCACGAGCACGACCGCCGTCAGCCAGGCCCCGACCAGGCCGGTGAAAAGCAGCCAGCTGCCGGCCAGGCCCATGGCGAAGCCCAGCCCGCCCAGGCCGATGGAGAAGCCGCCGCCCACGTCGGTCGCCACCACCGACATGCCCACGTGGCCCCAGCCCATGCTGCGGCTGCCCACGTAGTAGTCGTCCAGGTTGCGGTTGCGCCGGAAGTGGTAGAAGCCCACCGCGAGCACGCCGGCCATGTAGAGGGCGAAGATGCCGTAGTCCAGGGCGGTCATGCGCGGGCCACGCCGCCTTGCCGTTCGCGTGCGTCCTGCCGGCACCACAGGTTCATGGATTCCCAGCCCCCCGGCATCCGGCAGTTGTTCACCAGGCGGCCGGTGTAGATCCAGCCCAGCTTGCTGAAGACGCAGTTCATGCCCACCTCGTCGGCGCGGGCGATGGTGTACAGGTCGGTGATGCCGAAGTCCCGCACCATGTCCCGCTCCAGCTCGCGCAGCAGCCAGGCCATCAGGCCGGCGCCCCGGTGGGCGGGGCGGGTGGCGCAGTCGGTCAGCTCGGCCGAGCGCCGGCCGTGGTCGATCTCGGCCGAGGCCGCCGCGGCCAGGCCGCCGTCGGGGTCGAGCATCAGGCGGTAGATGTTGGCCGCCTGCTCGATCTGGCGGCACACCGTCGCCGGGTCGGTGGGGGTGGGGTAGTCGGGGAAGACCTCGCCCAGCAGGGCCGAGATGGCTTCCGCGTCGTCGGGTCCCGCGCGGCGGCAACGGTAGCCCTCCGGCGGCGCAGGCTCGACCGTGGGTTTGTCCGCGGCCAGGTCCACGATCTGGTCGTGCTGCCCGTCGCGGGGCGCCAGGTCCCGCTCGCCGGGGGCGAAGGCCGACCAGATCCAGGCGTCGGTGCCGTCGGCGAAGTAGCCCAGGATGACCCCTTCGCGCACGTAGCCCTGGCGCACCCAGGCCATCTCGTCGCCGGGCAGGCCGTAGACGATCAGCTTGGTGTAGGGGCACTGCGCGCCGTCGAGCCCGTCCTTCCAGAAGCGGATCTCGGGGCGGCGCGTTTCATCGGCGCCCAGGCGGTAGAGCTTCAGGCGCCGGTTGTGGGGGTCGTAGACCAATTCGCGCTCGCTGCCGTCGCCCAGGGGCCAGCGGCAGGCGCGGGGCGAGCGCGCCTGGTCGCAGTCCCGGCCCAGGCAGTCGCGTAGTACCGGACGCACGTCCGTCGGCATGGCAGGCTCCTTCCGTCTACGCCGAGGCCACGCGCCGCCCCGAGAGACCGGCTGCCAGCAGCGCTTCCTTGACGATGCGCGCGTGCTCGGACGGGCGCAGCCAGCGCTCGCGGCCCGCGGCGGGCAACAGGTCGATGGGGTCGAAGTAGAGGTACGCCAGGTCCGGATCCACGGCGGGGCTGCGGTAGACGCTGACCCCGGTGGTCTCGTCGTAGAAGTCGAAGCTGTGCAGGTCGCGCTTGCCGCCGCCGCCGGGCACGTCGGTCACGAAGGTGGGCGTGTTGAAGCCGGCGGTCACCCCGCGCACGCTGCGCTCGATCTCCATGGAGTCCTCCAGGCGCGTGCGCAGCTCCTCGACCCCCTTGACCATGTCGTGCTGGTACACGTAGTAGGGCTGCACGTTCATCCACGAGAGCTGGCGGACCAGGTTCGCCATCTGCTGCGGGTCGTCGTTCACGCCGCGGATCAGCACGCTCTGGTTGCGCACCGTCACGCCCCGGCGGAAGAGCAGGTCCATGGCCTCGCGGCTGATGGCCGTGATCTCGGCGGTGCAGTTGAAGTGGGTGTGCAGGCACACCTCCTTGCCGCGCTCGCGCCCCTTGTCCACCAGTTCGCACAGGGTGTCGGTCCAGGCGGTGTCGGCCAGGATCTTCATGGGCATGACCGCCGGACCCTTGGTGGCGATGCGCACCCGCCGGATGTGGGGGATGTCCAGCAGGACGGTCAGGATCTCCCGCAGGCGGCGCGGGGGCAGCATGTAGGCGTCGCCGCCGGAGACCACCACGTCCTCGATCTCGGGCCGGGCCGCGAGGTAGGCGAAGGCGGCCTGCCAGCGGTCGTTGGCCGGCTTGTAGCCGTCCTTGTCGACGGTGTCGGTGCTGCCGCCGACGGCGTAGCTGCGGGTGCAGAAGCGGCAGTAGACCGGGCACACGTCCAAGGGCAGGAAGAGGGCCTTGTCCGGGTAGCGGTGCACCAGGCCGGGCGTGGGCGAATCCACCTGCTCGTGCAGCGAGTCCAGGGACAGGCGCGGGTGGTCCGGCAGGCGCGTGGAGGCCACGGGCAGGAACTGGATGCGCAAAGGATCGCGGTAGGGGTCGTCCCAGTCCACCAGGCTCAGCAGGTAGGGAGTCACGCGCACGTTCATGGGCGCCTCGGCGAGCCCTCGCTCCACGTCGTCCAGGAAGCCCGCGTCCACGAGGCCACCGACCAGCTCGCGCAGGTCGGCCGCGCCGGTGACGGCGTGGCGCTGCTGGAACGCCGTCGACATGAAGGTCTGCCGGTCCACGCCGGCGAAGGCGGGGATGCGCTGCCAGAAGCGGGAGTCGTCGAATTCGCGGTGCGCGAGGTCGTCCTCGCCCACCGGGTCCTTCGCCGCCTCGGGGATGGCCACGTCCGCCAGGGACTGCAGGGCGGGCTGATCGGCCACCGCCGGGGGCAGGTCGGCCACGGTGCGGGGTTCGCCGTCGTCGGGGGTGGGGGCGAGGGCGCGGTCGGGGGTCGTCATGATTTGTGCTCCGGGGTGGGGGACGGGAGTTCCGTCCCTTCGGGGTGGTTGTCGAGGATGGGGCCGGCCTCCAGCATGGGGGCGACGTCCTGGCGGGGCATCTCCAGCAGGTCCACGATGCGCTCGAGCGACTGGGCGATGGCCACCTGCTCCGGCTCGGGCAGGGCCCGCAGCCCGGCCGCCAGCCGATCCTGCAGCAGGGAGGGGGCGCCGGCCAGGCAGGCCTCGCCGGCGGGGCTGATGCGCACCAGCACGATGCGCCGGTCGTGGGCGCTGCGCTCCCTGAGGACGAACCCCTTCTGCTCGAGGCGGTCGAGGATCCCCACGGCGGTGCTGCTGCTCAGGTGGATGAGCTTGGCCAGGGCCGAGGTGGTCAAGGGACCATCGTCGTGCAACGTCTGCAGACACAGCAGCTGGGGACCGGTTATCATGAACTCGGCCGCCAGCTGCCGCGAGTGGATGTCCACCGCCCGCATGATGCGGCGCAGGGAGCGGAAGATCCACAGGTCGAACGACGAAAGCTCCGCCATGGGGCGCTCATCCTTTCTTGGCCCAATGATTTCCTGGTCAAATGATTTGACCACGAATGATAACGATACAACTAATATACAAGAACCGCGGGTTGTCAAACCCTGATTCAGGTCGCCGTTGCCGGAGGTTGCCGCTTTGTTGTTGGGAAAGAACACGTTCAATCTCAGGTGGTGGCTCGAATACACCTCCATCATCGTGGGCGCCGCCGTCTGCGGGGTGGCCATCGCCCTGCTGCTGGAGCCCAACAACATCGTGCCCGGGGGGGTGACCGGGCTGTCCATGATCCTCAAGGACCTGTTCGGCCTGCCCATGGGCGTGGTGCTGGTGGCGTTGAACGTGCCCCTGGTCGTCTTCGGCTGGCGCTTTCTGGGCGGCATGCGCCTGCTGGTGCGCACCGTGGTGGGTCTGGTGGTGATGGCCGGGGCCATCGACCTGGTCTCGGCCCACACCGAGGTGCTGACCCGCGACCGCCTGCTGGTGATCTTCTACGGCGGGATGCTCAGCGGCGTGGGCCTGGCCCTGGTCTTCCGCGGGCGCGGCACCACCGGCGGGGCCGACGTCCTGGGCCGCCTGGCCAACCTGTGGCTGGACGTGCCGGTGGGGCAGGCCATCCTGGCGCTGAACGTCCTGGTGTTCGGCGTGGCCGCGTTCTACTACGGGTTCGAGGAGGCCGCCGTCGCCCTGATGGTCTCGTTCGTCGCGACCCGCGCCCTGGACGCGGTGCTGCACGGCCTGGTGGCCACGCGGGCGGCGCTGGTGGTGACCGAGCGGCCCGACGACGTGAAGGAGTCGGTGCGGCGCCACCTGAACCGCAGCGTGACCCTGCTGCCGGCCGAGGGCGGGTTCAGCGGCCGCCCCAAGACGATCCTCTACGTGGTGGTGGCCCGGGCGGAGGTGGCGCGGCTGAAGCGGCGGGTCACGGAGGCGGACCCGGCGGCGTTCATGACCATCATCTCGCCGGCCGAGGTGCAGGGGGCGGGCCTGGGCGGGGCCGTCTGACCCTGGGTCAGGACACGAACTCCAGGGCTTTGACCTCCGGAATCAGGCCCGCGGCGTGACCGCGCCCGAGCAGCTCGCGGATCGCCGCCCGTCCCTGCTCGCCGTAGTCCAGGGTCCACTCGTTGACGTACATGCCCACGAACTCGTCGGCCAGCTCGGTGCCCATGTCCCGGGCCCAGCCCAGGGCGTAATCCAGGGCCGCGGCCCGGTGCTCGAGGGAGTAGCGGATCGAGGCGGTCAGGATGTCGCTGATGGTCTTCATGTGCTCGCCGTGGCGCTTGTGGATCGCGTTGGCGCCCAGGGGCAGGGGCCAGTCCCGGCGGCCGGTGGCCTCCCACCACCAGCGGCCCAGGTTCAGGCATTCCACCAGGCCGGCGTCCCGGTAGGTCAGCTGCCCCTCGTGGATGATCAGCCCGGCGGGGAACTCGCCCGCGGCCACCCGCGGGATGATCTCGTCGAAGGGCACCACCTCCGCGCGGAAGCCGCCGATCGCCAGGCTCAGCTCCAGGTAGGCCGACGTCATCAGGCCGGGCACCGCGATCTCCATGCCCGCCAGGTCGGCCGGGGCGATGGCCTTGGGCGCCACCACCATCGGCCCGTAGCCGAAGCCCATGCTCGCGCCCGCCGGCAGCAGGGCGTACTTGTCCAGGACGTAGGCGTAGGCGTGGACGCTGATGGCGGTGATGTCCAGCTCGCCGCGGGTCGCCCGCTCGTTCAGGGTCTGGATGTCCTGCAGCACGTGCGTGAAGCGGTACCGCCCGGTGTCCAGCTTGTCCTTGGCCAGGCCGTAGAACATGAACGCGTCGTCGGGGTCGGGGCTGTGGCCCAGGGTCAGCTCGATGGTCCCGGACATGGGTCCTCCTCGTTGGCGGCCGCGGCAGGCGGCCAGGGCGGCGATGGGTGCGGGGCTGCGGCCGAATCTAACCGCGGCGCCGCCGGAGCACCAGCAGCAGCAGGACGATGCCCACCGCCACCAGGATGGGCAGGGGCACGCCGCCGCCCTCCTTGTCCGCTGCGGGCGCCGCGGCGGTGTCCCGGGGCGCGGGCTCGGTGAACAGATCCTCGGCCGGGCCGGGCTGCGCCTGGCCCGAGCCCAGGCGGACGGCCAAGGTGCGCCCGGCCTCCAGGGCCGGTCCGCGGAAGCGCTTGTACCCGGCGGGGGCCCCGTCCGGGTCCGGCTCCAGCTCCAGGGCCGTGACCTCGGCCCAGTCCGGGGCCACCAGCAGGCCCCAGGCCTCGATGGGCAGGTCGGCGCCGATCCCCACCTCCAGGCCCTCCCGCCAGGGCAGGACCCCCGTCACCCGCAGGCGGTTCAGGCCCGAGACCAGGGGCGCCGCCAGCGCCAGTCCGCCGCCGGTGCGGGTCGTGGCCACGGGGGTGGGGTCCAGGGCGCGGTGGTACTCGGCGGCCACGTCCGTCAGCGCCGCGGGCAGGTCCAGGGCGAAGCTGCCGGGGTTGCCCACCACCGTCACCTGGGGCCGGGCGTCGTTCTGCACCTGGAGCATCAGCTCCACGTAGAGCAGCGACTCCTGGCGGCGCAGCACCGCCGTCAGCGCGCTGATGCGCACGCCCGTCCGGTCGGTGGTGGTGTCGAAGACGTGCAGGGTCTGCACCTGCTCGGCCAGGTCGCGGCCCTTGCGGCTGTAATGGTAGGGCACGCCGTCCTTCCAGACGGTCACCACGTAGCTGCCGATGTCCTTCAGGGGCACCGCCTCGGCCAGCACCGACGAACCCTCCGGGGCGATGTCCAGCACCAGGTCGAAGCGCGCGGAGACGTACTCGACGGTCAGGCGGTCGGCCATGCCCGGCTGGCCGGTGGTGGCGTTGACGAGCTCGAAGCGCACGTCCGCGGGCTCGCCCATGGCGGTCTGGGCCCGCGACTTGCAGAAGGCGCCGTCCACGCCGGCGGCGGCACAGAGGACGGCGGTGGCCCCCAGCAGGCGGGCGGCCGCGGGAAAAAATCGGTTCGGCCGGGGCATGGGTCCTCCCTCGGACAGTGGGGGCGGCGGCGGCAAACGCAGGGCTCGGCTTGAGTCGGCCGCGCCCATGGGGTAGATTCCGGCAGAGTACAGGCAACTTCCCTGCCAGATCAACAGACGGGTTCGGCCCGCCGAAAGGATCCGGATGCACGAGCAGCGCTCCGCCGCGGCGGGAAACCCCCGGTTGCGGGTGGCCCTGGCCGCCACCGCCCTCCTGGCCCTCGTGGTTTGCCCGGTCCGGGCCCAGCCCCCGGGCGTATGGGAAGCCTGGAAGTCCGAGACCTACAGCCTCGCGCCCCGGGAATCGCTCCAGTTGCGGGTGGGCTTTGACGACCTGCCGGTGCGGGCCTGGCGCCTGGTCGTCGACGGGGGCGGCCACAACCTGGACCTGACGGTGCTGCGGGTCCGGGGCGAGGCCCTGCTGCACGCCCGCAACGGCGAGACCCGCCACGAGGTGGACATCCCCTGGGGCCGGGGCGAGGAGATCATCGCCGTCGTCACCAGCCGCGAGCACCCCGTCGCCTTCGTCGTCACCCTGCTGGGGCCGCCCCGCGACCAGGCGCAGGCCGCCTACAGCTACCACGTCAACCGGGCCCTGGAGGCCTACGCCGGTGGGCGCCGGATCGAGGCGGAGGAGCTGTGCCGCAAGGCCCTGGCCGCCGACGCGCGCGACGCCGAGGCCATGGTGATGCTGGCGGGCTTCCGCCGCGACCGGGGCGACTACGACCAGGCCGCCGCCCTGGTGGACGCCGCCCTGGGCGGGGACCTGGCGCCGGAGATGCGCACCCTCGCGGCCGACCTGCGGGCCGAGCTGTTGGCCCTGCGGGCGCCCCTGCCGGCGCCCCTGCGCGAAGGCGTGCCGGCCGCCGAGCAGGACCTGGCCAAGGGCCGGCCCGCCGCCGCGCTGGCCACCGTCGAGCAGCTGCTGGCCGGCGGCCTGGACCTGGGCGCGCCCGCCAAGAGCCGGCTGCAGCTGTTGCGGGGCCGGGCCCTGACGGACCTGGACCGGGGCTTCGAGGCCCTGGACGCCTTCACCGCGGCGCTGCAGCTGTGCCGCAGCCGCGGCGACGAGGCGGTCATCTACCACCACACCGGCCGCCTGCACCTGCGCATGGGCAACCTGCAGCAGGCGCAGGGCGCCTACACGATGGCCCTGCAGATCGGCCTGCCCAGCGGCCTGGACCTGCAGGCCCGCGAGGACCTGGCGACGGTCGAGAAGGCCCTGGCCAAGCGGCGCTGACCGGGCGCGAGCGAACGGAGACCCGTTGCTGATCCGCACCGACTGCCTCCACTTCCGCGGCCACGTGCCCTGCGCCCCCCACAAGCGCGAGGGCGTGCACTGCGAAGGCTGCGGCCACTACCGCCGCCGGGCCGGGCGCATCCTCGTGATCAAGCTGGGCGCGGCCGGCGACGTGATCCGCACCACGCCCCTGCTGGTGCCCCTGCGGCGCGAGTTCCCCGACCACGCCCTGACCTGGGTGACCGACTTCCCGGACCTGCTGCCGGGGGCGGTGGACGATGTGGTGCGGCTGGACGCCCGCACCCTGGCCTGGCTGCAGCAGACGCGCTTCGATCTGGCCATCAACCTGGACAAGGACCGGGAGGCGTGCGCGCTGCTGCGCGCGGTCGCCGCCGACCGCAAGGCCGGCTTCACCCTGGACGACGACGGGCTGTGCAGCCCGGTGACCGGCGCGGTGGCCTCCGACCAGGCCGAGGCGGCGCGGGCCAAGTTCGCCACCGGCCTGTTCGACGACGTCAACCTGGCCTGCACCCTCAGCTACCCCCAGGAGATCTTCGCCATCTGCGGCTACCGCTTCGCCGGCGAGCCGTACCAGCTGGACCGCCCCGAGCCCGCGCCGTCCTTCGACCTGCCCCGGGGCACGGCCACCGTGGGCCTGAACACCGGCTGCGGCGGCCGCTGGACCAGCCGCCTGTGGCCCGAGGAACGCTGGGCCCGGCTGGCCCACGACCTGAAGGAGCAGGGCCTGGCGGTGGTGCTGCTGGGCGGTGCGGACGAGGACGCGCGCAACCGCCGCCTGGCCATGGCCAGCGGGGCCCACTATCCGGGCCACTTCCCCCTGGGCGATTTCATCGGCCTGGTGGACCGCTGCGACGTGGTGGTGACGGCCGTGACCATGGCGATGCACCTGGCCATCGGGCTGGGCAAGCGGCTCGTGCTGATCAACAACATCTTCAACCCCCACGAATTCGAGCTCTACGGGCGGGGCGAGATCGTGTCGCCCGCGCAGGCCTGCACCTGCTTCTTCCAGCCCCGCTGCACCAACGCGGACTTCTGCCTCGAGACCCTCGAGCCCGGGACGGTCGCGGCGGCGGTGGCCCGGCAGCTGGAGGCCCGGTGAAGCTGGCGTTCCTGGGGCCGGCCCCGCCGCTGCGCGGGGGCATCGTCACCTACTTCGGCATGCTGGCGCGGGCGCTCCGGGCGCGGGGGCACGAGGTGTTCTGGGCCTCGTTCCGGCGCCAGTACCCGCGGTTCCTGTTCCCCGGTTCGCAGCAGGAGGGCCAGACCGCCGCCTGGCTGGACCACCCCAACCGGCCGCGCTTCGTGCCCTGGTCGCCCTGGAGCTGGTGGCTGACGGCGCGGGACCTCGAGCAGCAGGCGCCCCGGGCGGTCGTCATCAAGTACTGGATCCCCTTCTTCGCGCCGGGGTTCCTGGGCGTGACCTGGCTGCTGCGGCGGCGCACGGCGATCCGCGTCATCTACCTTCTGGACAACGTCATCCCCCACGAGAGGTATCCCTTCGGCCTGCTGCTGACCCGGCTGGCGCTGGGGCAGGGCCACGGGTTCATCGCCCAGAGCGCGCAGGTGCGCCGGGACCTGCTGCAGGTGCTGCCGCAGGTGCCGGCAGAGCGCATCGTCACCGCACCGCACCCGGTGTACGACTTCGGCGAGCCGGGCCGGCCCCGCAAGACCCGTCCGCAGGCGCGCGCGGCGCTGGGGCTGCCCGCGGACGCGCGGCTGGTGCTGTGCTTCGGCTTCATCAAGCCCTACAAGGGCGTGGTGCACCTGATCGACGCGGCCGGGCCGCTGCGGCGCGAGTTCGGCGACGGTCTGCGCGTGCTCATCGTCGGCGACGTCTACGGCGAGAAGCAGCCGTATCTGGACCGCATCGCCGCCTCCGGGGCCGCCGACGTCATCGACCTGGTGGACGGCTTCGTGCCCGACGCGGTGGTCGAGGACTACTTCCTGGCGGCGGACCTGGCCGTCCTGCCCTACGTTTCCGCCACCCAGAGCGGCATCGTGCAGATCGCCTACAACTACGACCTGCCCGTGGTGACCACGGCGGTCGGCTTGCGCACCTCGCCGTACAGGGAATGGACCGGCAGG
>JBHEPC010000135.1:0-2696 GCA_046260475.1 Candidatus Krumholzibacteriia bacterium
CTCTTCCTGGACGAGATCGGCGACGTGAGCCCCGCCGTGCAGGTCAAGCTGCTGCGGGTGCTGCAGGAGCGGGTGATCGAACGCGTCGGAGACAACCGGCCCGTGCCCGTGGACGTGCGCGTGGTCTCGGCCACCAACCGCAACCTCGAGACCCTGCTGGCGTCGGGGCGCCTGCGGGAGGACTTCTTCTACCGCATCAAGGTGGTCTCCCTGGTGATCCCGCCCCTGCGGGAACGGCGGGAGGACATCCCCCTGTTGGTCACCCACCTGCTGCAGAAGGTGGCCGGGCGCGACGGGCGGTCCGCGCCGCCGCCGGTCACGGGCGAGGCCCTGGCCCTGCTGATGCGCCACCGCTGGCCCGGCAACGTGCGCGAGCTGGAGAACGCCCTCGAGCACGCCCTGGTGCTCAGCCGGGGCCAGCCGATTCGCGCGGCCCACCTGCCGCCGGAGGTGGGCGCCGGGCCCCGTGGCGCGGCCCCCGACCTGGCGGCCGTGCCCCGCCACAGCGAGGCCGAGCGCGACGTGCTGGCCGAGGCCCTGGCCACGGCCGGCTGGAACCGCACCCGGGCCGCCCGCCGCCTGGGTATTGACAGGACGACCCTTTGGCGCAAGATCCGCGAGTACGGCCTCGAACCGGACGACGCACGGGGGTGAGCGCATGAACAGGACGGTGCTGAAGGGTTGCGGGATCGGCTGCGGGGTCGTCGCCCTGCTCTTTTTGGTGCTGGTGGGCGGCGGTGCGTGGTTCGCCCGGGAGATGGGCCGGGAATACAAGATCGTCCAGGAGACCGAGGATGCGCTGGTCGGCGCCCACGGCGGGCTCGCCGACTGGACGCCGCCGGCCGGCCTGCTGCCGGAGCCGGCGCGGGTCGCCGTGTTCGCGGACGTGCGGACGGGCACCGGCGAATGGCGCCGGCAGCTGGAAGCGGACATCGCCCGCTTCGCCGCCGAGCGCGAGCAAGGCGGAATTGCCGGCTTCTGGCACACCGTCCGCGCCGGCAGCGACCTGGGCCTGACCTACGCCCGCTTCTGGACGGCCCGCAACCGCGTCCTGCTGGACCAAGGCATGGGGCCGGCCGAGTACGCCTGGCTCTACGGCCTGGTCTACTACTCTTGGCTGGGCCATGACCCCGGCGCCGGCGCCAACAACCTGAAGATCGAGCCGGGCCGGGGCAACGCGGTGCAGGTCGAGTTCGAGGCGGGCCGCCGTGACCCGGTGCAGGACCAGCGGGAGCGGATGCACGACCTGCTGGCGCCGGTGGTGAGCCTTGCGGAGCCCGGGAGCGCGGGCGGGCTGGGCGCGGACGAGTTGGCGGCCGAGGCTGAGCGCCTGGACCTGGACCCGACCCGCGTCCCCTGGCAGGACGGCCTGCCGGAGGCCCTGGCGGCGGTGTTCGCGCCCCACCGGGAGGTCCTGGCCGCGGCCTGGAGCGAGCAGGCCAACCCGCTGGAGCTGATGTTCGACCTGCAGCGGTGGGCCGACGAGCAGGAGCGGGCGCAGCAGGACCGCTAGCCGGTGACGGCGAACCAGGTGTCAAGGTACCAGCGCCACAGCCGCGGTCCCCAGGCCAGCACGACCGCGGCGGCGGCCGCGAGGAAGGGCCCGAAGGGTACGGGGTAGAAGCGGTCCCGGCGCCCGAGAAGCGGCAGCACCGCCGCGGTGCCCAGCAGGGCGCCCAGGCCCAGGCTGGCCAGCGCTCCCCAGGGCCCCAGGTGGGCGCCGATCATGGCCAGCAGCGCCACGTCGCCGCCACCGAGGCCGTGGCGTCCGCGCAGCCTGCGGTAGGCGGCCGCCAACGCGGCCAGGACGCCGCCGCCGACCAGGGCGCCGACCGCCGCCGCCGCCAGGCCGGGGCCGCCCCACGGCGCCAGGGCCAGCCCACTGGCCAGGCCGGACAGGGTCAACCCGGGGGGGATGATCCGCCAGCGGGCGTCGATGACCGCGGCCACCAGCAGCAGCCACAGGAAGAGGAAGACCCGCAGGGCCCCGGGTCCGGGACCGAGGCGGGCGACGGCCACCATCGCCAGGACGGCCCCGGCGAGTTCCAGGGCGGGGTAGCTGCGGGGGATCGCGCCGCCGCAGTCGCGGCAGCGCCCGCGCCGGGCGAGCCAGCCCAGCAGCGGCACGTTGTCGCGCCAGGCGACCACGGCGCCGCAGCGCGGGCAACGCGAGCGGCCGCGCACCCAGCCGAGCCCGCGGGGCAGGCGATGGACCAGCACCGTGGCGAAGCTGCCGGCGCAGGCGCCGAGGCAGCCGGCAAGCAGGACGGTGGCAACGCCGGTCATCAAGCTTCCCTTCGGGCCGGACGGCGGATTGTCGGCACGCCCAGTCTAGCACGGGCGGCAGCGCCGGTCGCGGCCGTCCGGGCCCCCAAGGCCCAGTAGTGACGTGTGAGATAAATTTCCTCTTTACAAGGCCTTGGCTCTCTGTCATAGTCCTTCAGGGATCTCCGCAATCCCTTCGACCTCGAAACCTCCCGTCACCCATTGCAGGCGTCAGTGCGGTATGCGCGGTCGCGCCCCTCCGTCAAGGGGTTCGCCCGTGGCCGGTCCTGACGACGCGCGCGGCGCTCCTTCGCCGCCGCGACCCGTGGCATCGCTCGCGCCGTGGCAGGGCGCGTCCAAGGGGGGTGGAGTGATTTCCCGTTCGCAGTTCCGAACCGATTGAGGCCGCCGATGGCGGCCGCCGCCCGCAC
>JBHEPC010000178.1:0-9401 GCA_046260475.1 Candidatus Krumholzibacteriia bacterium
GCGTAGTACCAGGCGAGCGCGGCGATGCCCGCGATGAGCAGGATCACCGAGAAGCCCGTCCACAGGATGAGGGCGCCGGTGGGCCGGTTGCCCACCAGGTCGTCGGGCGGCCAGTTGTTGGTGTAGGTGATGTCCATGCCCGGGCGCTCGGTGACGCAGGCCCAGCTGGCCCAGAAGAAGAAGGCCGTCAGCTGCTCCAGACGCTCGGCGCCCGCCACCGTGGGGGTGCGCATGGCGTAGGCCTCGCGCAGTTGGGCCTGGGCGGGGTCGTCGCCGAAGAGGGCGGCGTAGTGGGCCGCCACCGCCCGCACGGCGGCCACACGGTCGGCCGACAGGCGCAGTTCGCCCGTCGCCGGGTCGAAGGTGTTGGCGCGCAGCTCCTGCTGCAGGCGCGCCGTCAGGGCGGCCCGCTGCTCGACGTCCAGGTCGGCGGCGGCGCGGCCGAATTCGCGGCGCGCCCAACTGTTCAGGACGTGATCGGCCTCCCGGTGCAGCCAGTCGGCGGACCAGTCGGGCGCCACGTAGGCGCCGTGGCCCCAGACCGTGCCCAGCTCGTGGCCGCCGGTGGATTGCCACACGTTCTGGCCGTCGCGGATGTCCTGGCCGGTCAGCAGCACCTCGCCCTGTGGCCCGGTCACCCGGTCGGGGATGGGCGGGGCTTCGCGGTAGATCTCGCGCCCGTAGTAGCCGAGCACGGCGAAGGATCCCACGATCACGACGGCGAAGACGATCCACAGCCTGCGGGTGTTCATGCAGCATCCTTTCGTCCCGGTCCTGGAGGGCGCCGCGGCGCACGCCGCCGCCCGGTTCCGTTTCTAGGGGTCCGCAGGGTTGCCGGTCAACCCAAAAGACGAATATGATAATCCGGTATACGCACCGCCGCCCCGGTGGCGCCGCACACCTCGGGAGGGGATCGCGTGCTTCAGCCCATCACCGGCTTCCACCAGGACGAAGAGGGCCACTGGGTGGCCGACCTCGCCTGCGGCCACGGCCGCCACGTGCGCCACGATCCGCCGCTGGTGTCCCGGCCCTGGGTGACAAGCGCCGGGGGGCGGGCGGCCATGCTCGGCCGCGGGCTGGAGTGCGTGAAGTGCGCGGGGGGCTTCGACGGGTGGCACGTGCTGCCGCTGGGCGACGCGCAGCTGGCGGATGCGGCGCTCGCGAAGGTCGCCGCGGCGTTCGCTGCCGCCTTCGCGGCGGCCGGCCGGCCGCCCGGCATGGCCCTGTTCGCGCGCCACGAGTCGGAGGGCCGCCTGCATTGCGAGGTGAAGCTGTACTTCGCCCCGGCAGCGACCGCGGCAGCCCGGGCGGCCGGGGCCGCGCGCTGCCCGCGGCCGGCGCCGGACGGCCTGGGTCTCGTGGCCGGCGGCGAGGACGCTTGGGCCGCGCTGTTTCCTGAGCGCTGACGAGCGCCGGGAGGTTTGCCGTATTAGTGTTTGTTAATACAATGTTTAGTACAAATATCACTTCGCGCCACCCGTGTCACAGGGACGCGGAAGCGCGGGTGGAAGGCGGGGCCGACATGCTAAGGAGTCTCAAGGAAATCAAGGGTTACGTGCTCGATGCCACCGACGGCGACTTCGCACGCTGCGAGGACTTCCTGCTCGACGACCAGTCCTGGACGGTCCGCTACATGGTGGCGGACACGGGCAAGTGGCTGCCCGGGCGCCGGGTGCTGGTCTCGCCCATCGCCCTGGGCGAGCCGGACCAGGAACGCAGGCGGCTGCCGGTGCGCCTGTCCAAGGAGCAGATCGGGGATGCGCCCGAGCTGGACGAGCATGCGCCGGTCACCCGCCAGTACGAGATCTGGTACCACAAGCACTACGGCTGGCCCTATTACTGGGGCGGCACCGGGGCCTGGGCCATGGGCGCCCATCCGGGCCTGCTCGCGGCGCCGCAGCAGGAGTTGGGCGAGGAGGGGCCGGACCTGGAGCGCCCCCACATCCACTCGGTCGCCGAGGTGATCGGCTACGCGGTCGGCGCCACCGACGAGGAATTCGGCCGGATCGAGGACTTCATCGTGGACGACGAGACCTGGTCCGTGCGCCACGCGGTGGTGGCCACCAGCCGCTGGCTGGGGGGCAAGAGTCTGCTGCTGCCCATGTCGGCCCTGGAGGACGTCGCCTGGGACGACCAGACCGTGAGGGTGGGCCTTTCCCGCGAGATGATCGAGGGCTACCCCGAGTACGACCCGGGCGCCCCGGTGAACCGCGAGCTGGAAGAGCGCGTCTACGATTACCTGGGGCGGCCGGCCGACTGACAGGTGGGATCGGGCCGTGCCCGACGGTGCCGGTCAGTCCTGCACGTGCTCGATGACGATGGCCACCGAACCGTCCAGTTCGCTGCGCAGGTCCGGCTTCTGCACCGCCTCGGTCTCGACCTGCTCGCGGGGCAGGATCAGGGCCTCGGCCAGGAACGCGCCCACGCGGTCGGCCCGCTGGGCGGCGAGGTCCTGGCGCTCGGCGGTGACGATCACCCGCACCGGCGAGTACGGGTGCTGGCGGATCTCGTCCGTGGCCCGCACCAGCCAGTCCCGGCCGCCGCCGGTGACGGTGGTCTCTTCGCGCACGAAGAGTTCGCCGCCGGCGATCTCCAGCACGCGGTCGCCGTCGCGCCGGTAGTCGAGGGCCGGGACGCGGAAGCCGACGCCGGCGTGGTTGTAGGTGTTGGTGCCCTTGTCCGTCAGCGTGAAGACGTAGCTGTAGGGGTAGCCCACCCTGAGCACCTCGCCGTTGTCGCCGTGGCCGTCCCAGTCGATCTGCCGGGGTGGGCGGCCACCGCCGTCGTAGGTGCGGAAGGGGCTGCCGCGGAAGTCGGTGACCGCCAGGGCCCAGTTCTTGACCTGGTGGCCCTCGGGGTCGGCGGTGAAGAAGCTGGCCACCGGCGTGCTCGCCATGTCGGCGATCCACAGGTGGGGGGGCTGGTCGCTGGCCAGGATCTCGAGGTTGTTCAGGTGGGTCTGCATCCCGCTGACCGGGCTGACGCCCAGGGCCTCGACGTCCATGACGGTATAGAAGGAGTCCACCGCGGCCGCGTCGAGGGCGAAGCTGAAGGTGCCCTTCTCGATGGTCTGCCGCACCTCGTTCGTGGCCTCGACGACCATCTCCGGCAGGGCGGCGCCGCCCTCGCCGTCCTGGGTCCACTCCTGCCCGTCGTCCTGGGCCGCGGCCGGCAGGCCGAGGGCCAGGGTCAGGATCGGGATCAGCGCGGCGGGGATCTGGCTGTGGTGTCTCATGTCGTCGTCTCCGGCTCGCCTAGTTCAGGCGGAACACGATGGTGATGACGCCCCACTGCTCGACCGCGGCCTGGTCGTTGGGCAGGGGCGCGAAGCGGAACTGCTTGATGGCCGAGAGGGCCATCTGATTCAGGTCGCGGTGGACCGAGGTCTGCTCGAAGTAGGTGTTGTCCTTGACGCGGCCGTCGGCCAGCACCGTGAAGTGCACCGCCACCACGCCCTCCCAGCCGTTCTTGCGCGCCTTGGCGGTGTACTCGGGCAGCACGCTCGTGAGGATCTTACGGCCCTGGATCTGGCCGCTGAGGGTCATGCCGACCCCGTTGCTCTCGAGTTCGACCTCCGCCACGGCCTGCTTCGGCGCCGGCTCGGCCGCGGGCTTGGCGACGATGTCGGCCGTCGGCTCGGGCTCTGCCAGGCGGGAGCGCCCGGCCAACGAACCGCCCCGGCCGCCGCTGCCGGAGCCGTAGTTGAGGATCGTCTTGCGGCCGTTCTGGCCGGCTCCGCCGGTCCCGGACGGTCCGCTCACGTCGGCGACGCCCTGGCCGCCCTCCCGGCCGCCGCCCTTGCCCGCGGGCGCCAGGGAGGAGGCCGGCGCCTGGTAGGCGGCGCGGCTGTTGCTTTGCAGGCTGCCGCCGGCTGCCACGGCGGCCGGGGCTTCGCTCACGCCGCCGGGCCGGCGCTCGCTGCCCGCCACGGCGGCGATCTCGCCGCCGGTCGCCGCCTGGCCGGTCCTGCTTTGCAGGCCGCCGGCCTGGGGCTTGAACTGCCCCGCGGGGCGGGCCACCGCGCGCGCCGGCGCGGTCACATCGTCGGGGGCGCGGTCCACGAGCGTGCCCTGCAGGCGACTCGCGTCGATGACCTGCCGGTTTGCCGGCCGCGGGGCCTTGGCTTCGAGCTGGGGAGCCGCGGCCAGGGTCCGCGGCTCGGCCAGGGGCTGGGCCGCCGGCACCGCGGCTTCGGCCACGGCGACCTGCTGGCGCTGCGCGGGCTCGACCCGCGGCACGTCCTGGCGCGCCGTCAGCGGCCGCGGTTCGGGCCGGGGCGGCGCGGGGGAGGCCGGTTCGGCCGGTTTGAAGGCGCTGTCGGTGGCGACGCCGCGCCCGGGCGGCTCGGGGCGCCGGCGCGGCGTCTCCTTGAGCTTGACCTTGGCGGCCACGTCCTCGCCGTAGCGCGCCTCGATGTAGGCGATCTCGGTCAGTTCGTCGCCGACGGCCTGCCTGACCGCCGTCCCCCCGACCGTCAGGGCCAGGGGCACCAGCAGCGCCAGGTGCAGGGCGGCGCTGGCGGTCATGCCGCGGCGGGTCTGGCGCGACCGGTCGATGTGCTGCTGCATCATTGCGGGGCCTCCTCGTCGTGCTCCCTGGTGGCCAGGGCCACGCGGGGGGCGGCGGAAGCCTCGATCGCGGCGATGAGCTGCTCGACCTCGCCGTAGGGCAGGTTGCGGTCCGCCTTCAGCACAGCGACGGCGTGGGGCGAGCCGTCGAACATGCCGCCCAGGTAAGGGGCGACGTCGGCCAGGCCGATCCGGTCCTGGCCGATGAAGATCTCGCGGTCGATGGTGAACGTGATCTCCACGTTGTCGGTGTCGTCCACCTGGCCGGCGCGGGCCTCGGGCAGGTCCACGTCGTGTTCCTCGTTGCTCAGAAACGGCGCGATCACCATCAGCGTCAGCACGACCACGAGCGACACGTTGATGATCGGCACCACCGTCGTCCGGCTCTCGATCCTGAATGCGCTCTTCTTCACGTCATCTCCCGATCTCGTTCAGCATGGCCAGGCTCCCGGCGCCGCTCGCCTTTGCGATGTCCAGCACCTCGACCACCGCGCCCAGGATCACGTCGTCGTCCGGCACGATCACGACGGTCTTGTCCTCGCGGACGGCCAGCTGGGCGGTCAGTTCGCTCTCCAGCTGCCGGGCGTCCATGGCCACGCCGTTGAGGGTGATCCCCGCCGGGGTGACGGCCACCGTCAGCAGCCCGTCGTCGGCGGCCTCGGTGGGCCTGATCACGGCTTTTTCGTTGCCCGCCTCGGCGCTGTTGACCTGGATGCCGTTCCACATCAGCGCGGGCATGGTGATCAGGAAGACCACGATCAGGGTCGTCGTCACGTCCGCCAGCGGCGTGATGTTGGCATCGTTCAGGCCCTGCAGGCCGCTGCGTTTCTGCTTCGCCTTCATGGTTGCTCCTGCGGTCAGCGGGGGACCGCGCCCAGCGGGTCCGTCCGTTCCGGGGCCGCGGGCTGCCGGCGCGCCGGCGCGGGCTGCACCTGGTCGCGGGGCTGCTGCCGCGTGGCCTGGTGGTTGACCTGGCCCCAGATGGTGAAGAAGGACTCGCGGGCGTCCTCGAGATGGGCCACCCGCGTGCGGATGCGGCGCACGAAGAAGTTGAAGGCGATGGTGGCGATGACCGCGACGATGATGCCGGCGGCCGTGGTCAGCAGCGCCTCGGAGACGCCCATCGCGACGACGGCGCCGCCGCCGCTGCCCGTGCGCGCGATGTCGGCGAACGCGCGGATGATGCCGACCACCGTGCCGAACAGTCCCAGCAGCGGGGCGATGTTGCTCATGGTGCCGAGCACGCCGATGTTCCGCTCCATCTCGACCGTCTCGAGGTCGATGGCCGTGTCCAGCCGCTGGGCCAGCTCGTCGCGCGACCGGGTCAGGTGGGTCAGGCCCTGGGTCATGACCCGGCCGACCGGGCTGCGGCTGCGCTGGCAGAACTCGACGGCGCCACGGACGTCGCCGGCCTTGATCCGGGTTGCGATCTCGGTCATGAAGCCGCGGGTATCCTGCCGCGTGCTCCGGAAGTAGAGCAGGCGTTCCACGGTGTAGCCGACGGTGACGACGGAGCAGAGCCCCAGGACGATCATGGTCGGGGACGCCAGGAAGACGCCGATGATGGACATATCGCCGAACATGTTTTCGATCCCTCTCTGGCCGCCGCTGCGGCGGTCGTTCTGTTTGCCTCTTCCACCCGGTCGGGCCATGCAATTTGCGCTACCCCCCGGCCTGCGCGGGCTTCCTGGCGCCGTTTGGCGGCGCGGCGGTGGCCCTGCTGTCCGCTGCCGCAAGGGGTGTGCCATCCTGGGGTGCGCCACACCGCGAAAAGGGGTATCCAGGAACCGTCGGCCTCCCCGCGGAACGGGCCGGCCGGGGCGCCGCAGCGGCCCCGGCCGGAGGAGTGGGACGGGCGCCGGGCTCAGCCGCTGGCGACGCCCGCGGCGCGGATGGACTCGATGCGGTCGGCGGCCATGCTGGTCCACTCGGCCTTGCCGCCCGCGTCGACGATGTGCTGCCAGTGGCGGATCGCCCCGGACCAGTCGCCCCGGTCCTCGGCGATCTCCGCCAGGCGCGCCAGGGCGGCGATGCGGAAGGCATCGTCCGCCGGAGAGGTGTCGGCGGCCTGGCCGTAGAGCGCCAGGGCTTCGTCGATCTTGCCGCCCTTCTCCCGGCATTCACCCTGGCGGTAGCGGATCTCCGCGGGGGAGGCGTCGCCGGCGGTCAGGGCGTACTCGTAGGCCTCGGCGGCCCGGACGTAGTCGCCGAGTTCGTCCTGGTAGAGGTTCGCGACCAGCAGCCACAGACCCTGGGCGTTCTCGTGGCCGGGGTAGTCGACGACGAAGCGGGCGTAGCCGCCGATCGCCGCGTGCCAGTCCTCGATCTCCTGGTAGGAGACCGCGGCGTTGTAGGCGGCCAGCGGTGCGTACTCGCCGGCGGGGAAGAGGTCCACGAGCTTCTCGTAGCCCATGGCGGCCTGGGTGAAGTTCTCCTGCTTGAACAGCACGGTGGCGGTGCGCAGGTGGGCGAGTTCGGCCAGTTCGTGGCGCGGGTGCGTGGTGGTGAAGTTGCGGTAGCCGGCCAGGGCGGGCTCCAGCTCCTCTGCGCGGTAGTAGCTCTCGGCCAGGTAGAAGAGGGCGCCTGGTCCCGACTCGCTGCCGGGGAAATCGAGGGTCACCCGGGCGAAGGCCTTGGCGGCGGTCTTGAAGTCACCCGCAGCGAAGGCGTCCTGGCCCTTGTTCCAGTAGATGTCCGCGGCCAGCGGGCTGTCCGGCTTGGTGGCCAGGTACTCCTCCATGTCGCGGCCGCTGCGGTAGTAGCAGCTCTGGACGCCCAGCTCCGCGTCCTCGACCCGCGGGTCGCCGGGGTAGGCGGCCATGAAGGCGCCGAAGGTCTCGATGGCCAGCGTGTCCTGGCCCCGGTTGTAGGCACAGTTGGCGACGCCGAATGCCGCATCGGCGGCGCGGGCGCCGTCCGGGAAGCGCTCCTGCAGGCGGCCGTAGGTGGCGGCGGCGTCCGCGTAGCGGCCCAGGCCGAACTGCGTGTCGGCGATGCGGTAGAGGGCCTCCTGGGCCTCGGGCGCGGCGGGGAAGCGGGTCAGCAGCGAGCGCCAGCTCTCGATGGCCTGGTCGTAGTACTGCAGGCGGTAGTAGCAGTCGCCCTGGTTGGCCAGCGCGGCGGCGGCGGCCGGATCGTCGGGATGCTTGGCCAGGAAGTCGCTGAACTGCTTCAGCGCCTCGTCGTACTTGCGCTGGTTGAAGTAGATCGAGCCCACGGCCAGGCTGTTGTTGCCCTTCTCGCTGTCGGCGTTGGCGAGCGCCAGCAGGAACTTCTCCTGCTCACGCAGCGCCAGTTCGTAGTCGCCGCTGCGGCTGAGGCTGGCGACCAGGCCCTGCAGCGAGGCGGCGGCCACGTTGCTGCGGGGGTAGCCGGTCAGCACCAGGCGGTACATGCCCTCGGCCTGGCGGTACAGGCCCTGGGCGTAGTAGGCCTCGCCCAGGTAGTAGTAGGTGCGCGCGCGCCAGTGGCTCGGCGTCGGCAGCAGCCGGCTGGCGATGAAGTTGTAGTTGGTGATCACGCGGTCGAGCTGCTCGACGCGGAAGTAGGCCAGGGTCGAGAGGAAGAGCGCGCGCTCGGCCACGTCGGTGTTCACGTTCTTGTCGACCACGTTCTGGAAGCACATGATCGCCTGGCGGTACTCCTCGAGCTCGAAGTGGCTGAAGCCCTGCAGCACGCGCACCCGCGGGGCGAGGCTGTCGCCCGGGTATCGGCGCAGGAACTCCTCGGCCAGCACGATGGCCTGGCTGAAATTGCGCTCGGCCGCGTAGGTGAAGACGATCTTGTGCATGGCCGCGCTGGCCATGCGGCTGCCCTCGAAGCGGCGCACCGCCTCGGTCCAGGCGAAGATCGCCTCGGCGCGGCGGTCGAGGGCCGCGTAGCAGTCGCCGATGAGGTACTGGGCGTAGCCGGCGATCTCCTCGCCGGGGAACAGGCGCACGATCTCCTCGAGCTGCCGCACCGACTCGTCGTACCGCTGCTCGCTGAAGGTCACGCAGGCCATCTTGTAGCGGGCGTTGGCCACGAAGCGGCTTTCCGGGTGCTGGTCGATGAACTCGCGGTAGCTGCGCACCGCCACGGCGTTCTGCCCCGAGCGATAGAAGGCCTCGGCCACGGAAAACGCTGCGTCGTCGGCCAGGGGGCTTTCCGGGTAGGTGCGCAGGACCTGCCGGTAGCGCTGGATGGCCAGGATGTACTGGCCCGTGTCCTCGAGGCAGCGTCCCAGGTAGTAGAGGCCGCGGTCGCTGGGCACCTCGCCGAAGTAGGCGATGGCCGTTTCGTAGTCCTTGTCCTGGTAGGCGAACAGCCCCAGGGCGAACTTCACCTGCGGCATCTCGCCGTAGCCCGGGCGCCGCTCCAGGAGCTCGCGGTAGGCGCTGCCCAGTTTCAGCCAGTTGCCCTTGACGATGTAGGCGAGGCCGATCTCGTAGAGACCCTCGGCCAGCAGGAAGGTGTCGTCGTACTTGTCGATCAGGCGGTCGTAGCGGGCGATGGCCTGGTCGTAGTCGCCCAGGTTGTAGTGGCATTCACCCTCGCGCAGCAGGACGCTGGCCTGCAGGAAGTCGGTTTTCCCCTTGCGCCCCTTGACTTTGTCGTATTCGCGCAGGGCGCCGGCGTAGTCGCCGGCGGCGAAATAGCACTCGCCGACCATGTACTGGGCCTCGGCGGCGCGCTCGCTGCCGCCGTATTCCTGCACATAGAGCCGGTACTGCTGCATGGCGGCCGACTTGTCGGTGCCGGCGGCGTAGGCCTTCCCGGCGGCCTCCCAGAGGGCGGCGGCGGTGGGCACGGCCTGCTCGCGGGTGACGGGGGCGGAGGCGCCCGGCGCGACCG
>JBHEPC010000198.1:0-6652 GCA_046260475.1 Candidatus Krumholzibacteriia bacterium
CGGTGCGGGAGGCGGGCCGAGCCTAGGCCCCGGCGGCCTTGCCGTCAATCCTCCGCCGGCCGCACGCCGCTCAAGCCGCTAGAGGGCGTTGCGCGGCGGCAGCAGGACGTTCGCCAGCAGCAGGCCCGCCACCAGGCTCGCCCCCACCAGCAGGGCGGTGAAGGCGTTGTCCACTCCCGACAGCACGTCCTTCTCCAGCAGGTACGAGAGGCTGCGGTAGCCGATGGAACCGGGCACCAGCACGATGATCGAGGGCACGACCACCACCACCGCCGGCCGGTGGCGCAGGCGGGCGTAGAGGTTGCCGGCCAGCCCGACCAGCAGGGCGCCCAGCAGGGTGCCCAAGCCCGCGCCCAGCAGGGCCACGCCCCCGCGCGCGCCCCAGAAGGCCAGCAGCGCGCCGGCGATGATCCAGGGCACCTCGCGCCAGCGGGCCCGGAACAGCACCCCCAGGGCCACCGCCGTGGCCACCAGCAGGACCCAGGGCAAAACGGCGGGCAGCGGCACGGGCACGCCCTCGGCCGGGCGTCCGGGCAGCAGCCCGGCCAGGCGGGTGCCCAGGCCCACACCCAGGCCGATCTGCAGGAAGGTCATCAGCGAGCCGGTCAGACGCGCCGTGCCCGCCACCAGGTGCCCGGTGCCCAGTTCGTTCAGGGCCAGCGTCAGGGCCAGGCCCGGCAGCAGCACGACGATGGCGCCCATGATCACCACGCCCGTGGCCAGGGGCCCCGCCAACCGGGCCAGGGCTGCCGCCGCGAAGGCCACCACCAGGGTCAGGACGAACTCGAAGACGCGGCCCATGGTCTCCCAGCGGCCGGCCGCCCGGCCCAGCAGCCCCCCCACCAGGCCCAGACCCAGGGCCACCGCCATCTCCGGCCAACCGCCGCCGAAGAAATTGGCCGCCGATCCGGACGCCACGGCGAAGGCCGCCACGTGGGCCCAGGCCGGGTAGCGGTCCGGCGCCGCGACGATGGCCCGCAGGCGCTGCTGGGCGGCGTCCACCGCCAGCTCGCCCCGGTACAGGGACTCGACCACGTCGTCCAGGGCCACCAGCTTGTCCAGCTGCAGGCCGCCCGGCTGCACCCGCGCCAGGGTCACGTGCTGGTCCCCCGGCTCGCCGAAGGCCGAGATCAGGCTGGTGGGCGTGGAGAGGAATTCGGCGCGCACGCCCAGGTGGCGCGCGGCGTTGACCAATGCCGCCTCGATGCGGTGGCTGGGGATGCCGTAGCCCTGCAGGGCCCGGCCCAGCTCGGCCAGGAAACGGACCCGCGGGTCCTGCCTGATGTCCACGGGAGGGCGCTCCGGTCGCGGGGGCCGCGGCGGCCGCCCGCCGGTCAGACCAGCACTCCGCCGGGCCGCGTCGCCGCCGCCAGAGTCTCGTCCAGATCCCCGGCCAGATCAAGGCGCAGCTGGTCGAAGTCCTCGGCCCGGAAGCCCAGGCCCGCCAGCTCGGCCACGGTGGCCGCGGGCCACGGGCGCTCGGGCCAGCCCGCCAGGGCGGCGGACACCAGGTCCCCGGCGGCCACCGCGGCGACCAGGGCGCGGTCGCTGGTCGCATCCAGGGGCGTGTGGTGGTGGCGCAGGGCGGCGACCAGCAGGTCGGGGAAGCCCCAGGCCTCGGCCAGGGCGGCGCCCGTCTCGGCGTGGTCGAACCCCAGCAGCTCCCGCTCGGCCTGGCGCTGGGCGCTCTCGTCCTGGGTGCGCGGCAGGTGCCGGCCCTCGGCCACCAGCCAGCGGTCGATGACCAGCATGCCCACGTCGTGGATCAGGCCGCCGGTGAACGCCTGGGTGCGCCACCAGCCGTGGCCCGCCAGATCGGCGGCACGGGACGCGGCGGCGCCGGCCACGAGGCTGTGGCGCCAGAAGGCGTCGCGCTCCTCGCCGTAGCCTTCGAGGTCCCGCCGCAGCACCGGCGCCATGCCCGTGGCGAAGGCGAGGGTCGCGACGGCGCGGTTGCCCAGCATGACCAGGGCGTCGCGCACGCTGCTGATGGTGCGCCGCACGCCGTAGTAGGCGCTGTTGGCCAGCTTGAGGGTGTTGGCGGTCATGGCCGGGTCCCGCTCCAGGACGGCCCGCACCCGGTCGGCGCTGGTGGTGGTGTCCTTGAGCACGTCGAGCAGCGCGATGACCGTGGACGGCAGGGTCGCCAGCTCCCCGGTCGCCGTGACGAGATCGCTGATGGTCGGGCGAGTCACGCATCCCTCCTGGGCATCTGTCGGCGGGTCCGCCCCCGCGGACCACGATAGCAGCAGCGACAGGTGCGGGGCGGGCCCTTTGCGGGTCCCGGCGCCACACCTGGTCCCTATCGGCCGGCGCGGGCGCCGATCAAGCTCCAATCGTCCCCGGGGTTTCAGGCCGTCGCCAGGCCGAAGGCCGCGGCCAGTTGCGCGAACACCGTCGCCAGGTCCCGGCCCCGCCAGGCGGCGTGCCCGTCCAGGGGGGTCGGGTCCCGGTTGACCACCGCCAGACGGCCGCCCGCGCGCAGGGTCAGCCAGGGCAGCGAGGCCGCCGGCTGCACCACCAGGGACGAGCCCAGCACCAGCAGCAGATCCGCGTCCGCCGCCAGCTGCGCCGCCTGCTCCAGCGCCCCGACCGGCAGCAGCTCCCCGAAGAAGACGATGCCCGGCTTGAGCACCGCGCCGCAGCGGTCGCAGCGGGGCAGCCCCCCCGCCTGCACCAGGGTCGCAACCGCCGCGAAGGGCGCGCCGCCCGGGCAGCGGGGGCAGGCGTGCCAGGACGGCGAGCCGTGCAGCTCGACCACCGTGCGGCTGCCCGCCCGCTGGTGCAGCATGTCGATGTTCTGGGTCACGACCCCGGCCAGGCGCCCCTGCTCCTCCAGGCCGGCCAGCACCTGGTGCACCACCGAGGGTGTCTTCTCCCCCATGGCGTAGATGAATTCGCGGGCCTGGGCGTAGAAATAGCCCGGATCGGCCCGGAAGCCGGCCAGGTCGAAGATCCGGTCGGCGTCCAGCCGGCTGTACAAGCCCTGCGGGCCCCGGAAGTCGGGGATGCCGCTGAGGGTCGAGACCCCCGCGCCGGTGAACGCCACCACGGTCCCGCCGGCGGTGATCAGATCGGCCAGGGCCGCGGGGTCGTCGTCTTGCTGCCGCACCGTCCGCTCCTTGCCGCGCGCCCGGCTGATGGTACATTCCCAGTAGCCCCGACCCGGAGGATGCCCGTGCGCCGGTTCCGTTCGTCTGCCGCCCTGCCCGTGGCCCTGCCCGTGGCCCTGCTCGTGGCCCTGGCTCTGGCCGCCGGAGCCGCCGCGGCGGCGATCGACGAGTATAGCGAAGACTTCCGCACCTGGCAGCACCGGGATTCCGCCTTCACCACCGCCCTGTGGGACACTGCCGCCGGCCAGCTGCGGCTGCCGCCGCTGACCCTGCGGCCCCGCGGCAGCCTGGACACGCCGGGCATCGCCTACGCGCTGGGCACGGCCGGGGCGCACCTGCTGGTGGCCGACGGCACGGGCGGCCTGCGGGTGGTCGACCCGGCCGACCCGGACGCGCCGCAAACCCTCGGCCAGGCCGTCCTGGCCGACCAGGCGCGGGCCGTGGCCGTGGCCGGCTCCTGGGCCTGGGTGGCGGTGGGGGCGGCCGGACTGCAAGCGGTGGACCTAGCCGATCCTGCCCTGCCCGTCCCGGCGGGCAGCGCCGACTGCCCCGGCTTCGCCCAGGACGTGGCCTTGGCCGGCGGCCGGGCCTACGTGGCCCAGGGTGCGTCCGGGGTGGCGGTCTACGACCTGGCCGACCCGGCGGCACCCGTGCACCTGGCCGACCTGCCCGGCCGCGACTTCGTGCGGGGGGTCGCCGCCGCGGGCGGCCTGCTGCTGGCCGCCGACGGCACGGCGGGCCTGAGGCTCTACACCAGCGACGGGACGTCCCTGCCCGCCCTGGCCGACACCCTCGACACGGCGGGCGTCTGCCAGGACGCGGCCCTGGCCGGCGGCTGGGCCTACGCGGCCGACGGCGCCGCCGGCCTGGTGGTGTTGGCGGTCGGGCCCGGGCCGGCGCTGGCGACAGTGGCCACCCTGGCCCTGCCGGGCACCGCCATGACGGTGACGGTGGCCGGCGACTCGCTCCTGGTGGGCGGCGGCAACGGCGGCCTGCACCTGGTGGACGTCACCGACCCGGCCACGCCGGTGCTGGTGGGCACGGCCCCCTCCCTGGGCTGGTCCTGGCAGGGCCTGGCCCTGGGCGCGGACCTGTGGCTGGCCGACGGCGCGGCCGGCCTGCGCGCCTTCACCCTCGACCCCTTCGGCCTGGACGAGGACGCGGACGAGGCCCGCTCCCTGAACCTGAACGCCACCACGGACCCGGTGCGGCGGGCGGCCCTGGTCGCCGACGCCACCGACTCGGTGCGCTTCTTCCTGTCCGGCGACGGCGGGGCGACTTGGTCGCCGGTGGCCGGCGACGGCACCTGGCACACCTTCGCGGCCCCGACCCTGGACGTGCGCTGGCGGGCGCTGCTGAAGGTGGCCGGCGGCTGGCCGGGCCCGGTGTGCTCGGGCCTGACGCTGAACCTGGAGCGCGACGCCAGCGAGGCCGAGATCCTGGCCGTCAGCGACGTGCCCGGCGACGACGGGGGCCAGGTGCGGGTGCGCTGGCAGGCCAGCCGGCACGACACGACCGGCGCGTCGATCAACGTGACCGAGTATTCCCTGTACCGCCGCATCGACGCGGGCAAGCGTTGGCCCGACGGGTCGTGGGAGTTCGTGCTGACGGTGCCGGCGGACCGGGAGGACGAGTACGCCGCCGTGGCGCCCCCCCTCGCCGACGCCCCCGCCTGGTCCGTGTTCTTCGTGCGCACCCGCACGTCGTTGCCGGGGATCGTCTTCGATTCGCCGCCCGACAGCGGGCAGTCCGTCGCCGACCTGCGGCCCGCACCGCCCACGGGGCTCATGATCGACCGCACCGACGGACTGGCCACGGACCTGGCCTGGGATCCCTACGCGGGAGGGGACCTGGCCCACTTCCGCGTCTACCGCAGCGCCGACGCCGGCGCGCCGCCCCAGCCGGCGACCCTGGTGCACGTGACCACCACCACCGCCTGGCACGACCCGACGCCGGGGTTCTGGTACTACCTGCTGACCGCCGTCGACTCCGCCGGCCGCGAAAGCCTGCCGGCCGCCGCCGTCAGCGCGGTGCCGGGCAGCGCCCTGGCCGCGGGCCTGCGCGCGGTGGTGCCCAACCCCGCCAATCCCGGGGCCGCCGTCCACTTCGCCGTGCCCGCGCCGGGCGCCCGGGTGCGCGTGGCGGTGCACGATGTCCGCGGCCGCCTGGTGCGGGTGCTGGCCGACGGCTGGCTGGCCGGCGGTCCCCACCACCGCCGCTGGGACGGGCGCGACGCGGCCGGACGCGCCGCCGCCTCGGGCGTCTACACCGTGCGCATGGACGGCGTGCCCGGCCCCCGCGTCCGGAAGCTGACCCTCGTTCGCTGAAAAATCCGCCGCGAACGCCATTTCGGGGTCAAATTCCTGCGTCCGGGGCCGATCATTGCCCAAGGCCCCCAGGGCCGGACCCACCGCACGGCGGGCCGCCGGCCAGCATGGAGCGAGCAGCATGAGCGAGCACGAAACCGCCAACCTCCCGGAGAGCGCCGCCGCCGCGCCGCCGGCGGACGCCTCCGCCTGGCCGCCGCCGGACCTTGACCCGGACGCGCCGGCCTTCGCCGTGCGCATCTCCCGGGACCAGGTGACCGTCGTCCTGGACTGTCCCGATCCGTTGGCCGACGTGCAGGTGGTGGCCGACCGCATCATCGAGCAGTTCGAGGAGCTGAAGCTGCCCGAGTACCCGGACCGCGCCATGGTCGCGGAGATCCTGCGCACGGTGGCGACCCCCGGCGCCCACCTGGTGGAGCAGCCGCTGATCATGGGCGAGCACCCGCTGCCGCCCCGGGATGGCCGCCTGGAGTGGAGCCGCGACTACTTCGCCACCGGCTGGGCCGTGGACGAGGAATCGGGCGCCATGAACTTCTGGGAGAAGCTCGAGCGCCGCTCGGTGGCCGCCGGCGAGGTCGTCGCCCGGATCCACCCGCCGGTGCCCGGCACGCCGGGGTTGAACGTCTACGGCAAGACCATCGGCGTGCCCAAGCCCCAGCAGGCGCGCCTGCGCGCCGGCAAGGGCGTCGCCGAGACGGCCGAGGGCGGCCTGCGCCTGTTCAAGGCGGCGGTCGCCGGCCGCGTGCGCGTGGTCAGCGGCGTGGTCACGGTGGACGACGTCTACACCGTCAAGGGCGACGTCAGCCTCGAGACCGGCAACATCCACCACACCGGCTGCGTGACCATCGGCGGCGACATCAAGACCGGCGCGGTGGTCGAGGCCGACGGCGACGTCATCGTCAAGGGCATGCTCGAACCCTGCACCATCCGTTGCGGCGGCTCCCTGACCGTGGCCGGGGGCATCGTCGGCGACGGCCGCTGCCGGATCGAGGTGGCGGGCGAGCTGCAGGCCCGCTACATGACCGAAGCCGTGATCCGCGCCGGCGGCGACGTCAAGGTGGTGGGCGAGATCGCCCACTCGACGGTCGAGACCCTGGGCCGCGTGCTGGTGCCCGAGGGCCGCATCGCCGGCGGCACGACCGTGGCCTGGAAGGGCATCCGCGTCGGCGAGGCCGGGGCCAGCGGCTCGGCCCGCACCCTGCTGGTGGCCGG
>JBHEPC010000212.1:0-3255 GCA_046260475.1 Candidatus Krumholzibacteriia bacterium
CTGTACCGCTCGCAGCTGGACTGCATCATGTTCACCAAGGGCATCAAGCCGTTCTGCGCCGCCTGCCGGCAGGGGATCGTCGAGGTGATCGGGCGGTACGGGGAGTAGGCCGCGCCGTTGCGCCCGGGCCCGGTTGGGCTACCTTGTCGGGCTCCGGCCGCCGCCGCCACCGGCCCCCAGCCGCCACCCGGGAGATCGCCCGATGCTCAAGTTGCCCGCACCCTTCGCCACGGCCATCTTCGTGTGCACCAACAAGCGCCCGGACGGCCACCCCAAGCCCTGCTGCGCCGACCGGGGCGGCCTGGCCCTGCGGGACGAGCTGAAGGAGATGGTGCGCGAGCGCGGCCTCGACGGCGTGGTGAAAGTCTTCCAGAGCGGCTGCCTGGGCGCCTGCGAGCGGGGACCCGTCGCCCTGCGCTACCCGGACGGGCAGCTGATGCTGGGGGTCGCGCCCGCCGACCTGCCCGGGATCCTCGACGAGACGGCGGGGCGGTAGCGCGGACCCGCCAGCCCGCATGGCCCCCCGGAAGGACGAGCCCGTGAAGCATCTCGACGAGTTCCGCGACCCGAAGCTGGCCCGGGCGTTGCTGGACCGCATCGCCGCCACGGTCACGCGCCCGTGGACCATCATGGAGATCTGCGGCGGGCAGACCCACGCGATCATCCGCCACGGCATCGACCAGCTGCTGCCGCCGCAGATCACGCTGGTGCACGGCCCCGGCTGCCCGGTGTGCGTCACCCCGCTGGAGACCATCGACCGGGCCCTGGCCATCGCCGCCCGGCCGGGCGTGATCTTCACCTCCTTCGGCGACATGCTGCGGGTGCCCGGGTCGCACGACGACCTGTTCCGGGTCCGTAGCCGGGGCGCGGACGTGCGCATGGTGACCTCGCCCCTGGAGGCGCTGAAGCTGGCCCGCGAGCACTCCGACCAGGAGGTGGTGTTCCTGGCCGTGGGTTTCGAGACCACGGCGCCGGGCAACGCCATGGCCGTCAAGCAGGCCGCGCGGGAGGGGCTGACCAACTTCAGCGCCCTGGTCAGCCAGGTGCTGGTGCCGCCGGCCATGGAGGCCATCCTCGCGTCCCCCGCCAATCGCGTGCAGGGCTTCCTCGCCGCGGGCCACGTGTGCGCCATCATGGGCTGGCAGGAGTACGAGCCCATCGCCGCGCGCCACCGCGTGCCCATCGTGCCCACGGGCTTCGAACCGGTGGACATCCTCGAGGGCATCCTCGCGGCGGTGCAGATGCTGGAGGCGGGCGAACCCGCGGTGGTGAACCGCTACCCGCGCCCCGTGCGCCGCGAGGGCAACCCGACCGCGCGGGCGGTCCTGGACGAGGTGTTCACGGTGTGCGACCGCAAGTGGCGGGGCATCGGCCTGATCCCCGGCAGCGGCCTGGGCCTGCGGGACGAGTATGCCGCCTTCGACGCCGCGCGGAAGTTCGACGTGGGCGACCTCGCCGTCGAGGAGCCCGCGGAGTGTATCAGCGGCCTGATCCTGCAGGGCCTCAGGCGGCCCGACGAGTGCGCCGCCTTCGGTACCCTGTGCACGCCGCTGCATCCGCTGGGCGCCACCATGGTCTCCAGCGAGGGCGCCTGCGCGGCCTACCACAAGTATTCCCGGGGGATCGCCTGGTGAACGAACGTCCCGACTTCCTCCACCTGTCCTGCCCCATGCCCATCCTCGACCACGACACGGTCCAGCTGGCCCACGGGGCGGGCGGCCGCCTCTCGGCCGACCTGATCGGCCGCCTGGTCCTGCCCCGCTTCACCAGCCCCGAGCTGGACCGCCTGGAGGACCAGGCGGTGCAGGACCTGCCGCCGGGGCGCCTGGCCTTCTCCACGGACACCTTCGTGGTCAGCCCGATCTTCTTTCCGGGCGGGGACATCGGCGAACTGGCGATCAACGGCACGGTCAACGACGTGGCCATGTGCGGAGCCGCGCCGGTGGCCCTCTCGGTGGGCTTCGTGCTGGAGGAAGGCCTGCCCCTGGCCGACTTCCACCGCGTCCTCTGCTCGATGGAGGCGGCGGCGAAGCGGGCCGGCGTGCGCGTCGTCACCGGCGACACCAAGGTGGTGGGGCGCGGCGCCTGCGACCGGATCTTCATCAACACCTCGGGCCTGGGCGTGGTGCCCGACGGCGTCGAGCTGGGCGCCGGCCTGATCCGGCCGGGCGATGCGGTCGTCCTCTCGGGCACCATGGCCGACCACGGCATGGCGGTGATGACCGCCCGCGAGGGCCTGGGTTTCAGCTCGACGGTGCGCAGCGACACCGCGGCGCTGAACGGGCTGGTACGGCTGATCCTGGAGGTCTGCCCCGGCGTGCGCGCCCTGCGCGATCCCACCCGCGGCGGCGTGGCCACCACCCTGAACGAGTTCGCCTGCGCCGGCGGCGCGGGCATCGTGCTGCAGGAATCGACCCTGCCCGTGCGCCCGGACGTGCGCGGCGCCTGCGAGATCCTGGGCATCGACCCGATGTACGTGGCCAACGAGGGCAAGCTGGTGGCCGTGGTGCCGGGCGGCGCGGCCGACGCCCTGGTGGCCGCCATGCGCGGGCACGAGCACGGCCGCGACGCCGTCATGATCGGCCGCGTTACCGACGAGCACCCCGGGCGGGTGACCATGGTGACGGGGCTGGGGGCGCGCCGGATCGTGGACATGCCCGTCGGCGAACAGCTGCCGCGGATCTGCTGACGGCGCCGGCGGCACGGCAAGAGGCCGGCTCCCGCTGGAGCCGGCCCCTTACCCTCGTGGCGTCCCCGCGGACCGGGCTACCGGTAGCGGGCCTTCAGGGTGCCGAGGCTGACGTCCTCCGCGACCACGCCCTCGACCTTCTCGCCCGCCAGGGCCTTGTCCACCAGCTGCAGGTCGCTGACGCCACCGTCGTCCGCGCCGTCGCCCGCAGCGGTCTCCGCGCAGCCCAGGAGGTTGAACGCCACCAGCGGGGCGATCAGCTCGCGCACCGCCACCGCCTCCTCGCGCCAGGTGCGCCCGCGGTTGCGGCCGCGGCCGCGGTCGCGGCTGAAAGGATCGTTTTCGGCCAGGAACGCGTCGGCCGCGGCGATGTCCGCGTCCACGCCCGCGCCCGGGTTGACCAGGGCGTTGAACTTGGCGGCGATCAGCTGCCGCGCCAGCAGCAGGCGCAGGTTGCCCCACGCGGGCCGGCTGAGCACCTGGCGCAGGGTACGCTCGTCCCAGGTGTCGTCGCCGATGGCCAGCTCGTCGGCGGGCCACTGGTCCATGTGGCGGCGCCACCAGGC
>JBHEPC010000217.1:0-3527 GCA_046260475.1 Candidatus Krumholzibacteriia bacterium
GACGTCCGTCACGGCCCAGGTCTGCAGGTAGTCTGCGGCCAGGTAGACCACGTCCTCGTGGACGATCACGTCCTCCAGGATGCTCCCGACCCCGGTCAGCGCCCCGGCGAGCGGGCTGGCGGGATCACCCATGTCCCAGGCCCGGAAGGACCCGTTGCCCACGGTCGGGTCGTACCGGCGTCCCAGGACCAGCCGCTGCCCCGCCGCGGCGACCAGGTGGCTGTCGAACCCCGCGCTTTCCGGCACCGTCAGCGTATCCCCGCCCGCGCCCAGCGCCGGCAAGAGCAGCAGGTCGCCCCCGTCCTGGTGCTGCAGGAACCACGGCCGCCCGCCGAACCAGGCCTGCACCGGCAGCCAGTCCGGATCGGGGATCTCCTCGACCACGGGCTCGCCGCCCGGACCCAGGTGGACGACCAGGTGCCCGCCCTCGCCGGCCGGGGCCAGGGCGACGAGGGAATCGCCCCAGGCGTGCAGCGACCCCTCCCGCAGCGGGCGCCGCACCAGGCAACGCTCGCGCAGGCCCGACGGCTGCGACCAGTCCACCAGCCACAGGCCGTCGCTCGCCAGCACCAGGGACTCGTCCCCGAGCTGCGCGCTGTCGAAGCACTGGTGCTGCTCGATGCTGACGTGATCGGTGAATTCGACGGCGGCGGCGGCGGGCGTCCCCAGGACGACCGCAAGGAGGGCCAGATATCCGCGGATCATACGTGCTCCAGAACCATTGTTGGTCGCCGCCCCTGATTCTACGCCGCCGGGCAGGCAAAAGCAACGGGCCGGCCGCTGCGGCGACCGGCCCGTCGTGTCCATGCCGTCGGCGCCGCCTACCCGGCGAGCAGCTCCACCGACCGCCGCGGATTGATCAGCATGATCTCAGGGTGCTTCGGGTTCGGCTCCGCCCCCTGCTCGATCAGCGCCCGCGCCCGCGCCGCCGTCAGCGACGGGTCCAGGGTGAACAGCTTGGCCGCCAGGTTCACGACATTGGGCGAGGCCATCGAGGTGCCCGACATCTTCATGGTGCCGCCGCCGGGGATGGTGCTCTCGACCTGGAAGCCGTTGGCGTAGGTCCTGACCAGGCGCCCGCCGCTGGTGAACCCGGTGGGGTCGCCGGCCTGGTCCACCGCGCCGATCACCATCAGGTTGGGCAGGTCGAAGCTGCTGGGGATGACCACGTCGAACTCCACGTCGTTGTCGTCGTTGCCCGCGGCGGTGACGAAGAGGATCCCCGGCGAGTCGGTCATGGCCTGCTTCAGGCCGTCGCCCAGGATGGTGATCATCTCGCGGGCCATGGCGGCGCGTTCCTCGGCGTCCTTGCCCACGCCGTTGGCCTCGAGCCCGCCCTCGATCTCCTTGAAGGTCCAGCCCCAGCTCATGTTCACGCAGCGCACGCCGGCGTCGCGGAAGTACCGCGCCGTCTTCACGTAGCCGTCGGCCATGCGGCGGGCGGTCTCGAGGGTCATGGCCTGGGGCGTCTGGTGGTAGTCGAAGGTGATGCGCGCGGTCAGGATCCGGGCGTAGGGGTTGCCCCGCACCGCGATGCCCGCCACGTGGGTGCCGTGCATGTACAGGCCGCCGAAGCCGAGCGACGTCATGTAGTCGCCCACCTCGGCCGACGGCATCGTGGACAGCTGCTTGCGCACCGCCGAGGCCGCCTCGCTGTCGATGGCGCTGGTCAGGTCCACGAACCCCTGCATGGAGGTGGTGACCTGCTCCAGCTTGCCCTCCTGGTCCCCCAGCGGGTGCAGCAGGTGGGGGCTGACCTGCCCGTCCAGGTCGAAGGCGATGCCGTGGACGTCGTCGATGAAGCCGTTGCCGTCGTTGTCGATGCCGTCGGGCTGCTCGCCCCCGTTGACCCACGCCTGCCCGGCGAAGACCCCGGTGTCCACGCCCGAGTCCCAGATGCCCACGATGACCGGCGCGTGGTCCAGGCCCGGCGCAAGGGTCACCTCGCGGGCGTCCCAGATGTCCACCTTTTCCACCTGGTTGCGGTCGATGGCCTCGCCGTAGACCTTCGCGATGATGGGGTTCAGCGGCAGCACGGTGTCCACCGTGTAGCGCATGCCCAGCAGCTGGCCCGCCAGGTCGCTGGACAACGAGCCCATGGCCGTGGCCGCGGGCGCGATGCGCGACTCGATCATGCCGACCAGCAGGTTCTCCGAGAGGAACTCGGCCCGGCCCTTGGCGCCCTTGACGGCGTCCTGGACCACGGCCCAGGGCAGGGCGTCCACGCGGGCGGCCAGCTCGCGCTCGAATGCCGCCGCCACCGCCGCCTGGTCGGCACCCGGCCCGGCCGTGGTCCGGGCGGCGATCAGCGCCCGGTTGGTCAGGGCGTTCATCAGCCGGGCCGACTCCTTGTCCTCCAGCGCGCGCACCTGGTCGAACCAGCCCAGGGCGTCCTGGTCGCGGCCGTCCATCAGGGCGATCAGGGCCAGGGACCCGTACTTGCCCTGCAGGGTCGCGGCGTCGGTGATGGCGTAAGTCGCAAGGTCGCGCTCCAGGTCGGCCCGGTAGGCGTCCTTCAGGCGGGCCATGGCCGCCGGGTCGGCAAACATCGCGCCCGCGGTCCCTGCCAGGGGGTAGGTGTGCACCGGCAGGTCGTCCAGGGACTGGACGGCGATCTTCGCCGGTCCCTGCGGCGGCGGCGCCGTCCCGGCCCGGCCGCCGTAGCCGGAGCCGGAGCACGCGGCCAGGGACGCCAGGACGGTCGCTACGAGGATCAGGAGGCCGGCACGGCGCAGCAGCTTCATCTGGTCACACTCCCGGTTGGGGCTGGTCGGGGTCGTTCGGCAACCGCACGAAGATAGCCCCCCGGCGGCCCCGGCGCACCGGATTCCTGGCCGGATAAGGGTAAACCGGTCCCGATCCCTTCCGATAAAGGAACGGAGTACCCCGGGCCCGGTCGCCGCCGGCTGTCCGGGGGACCGGCACCGCATCATGGTCTGGACCGGAGGAAGTGCATGTCCAAGCGGCAGTTGCTGACCAAGACGACCGGCACCCTGGCGATCCTGGCAACCCTGGCGCTCGTCGCCGTCGTCGCCACCCTGAACCCGGACGCCGCCGACGCCGACGCCGCGGCCCTGGCCTTGCGCCAGCAGGGGCGGGTGGCCGACCTGGACCGGCAGCTCGAGGTCCTGGTCGCCGCCGAGGACATGGACGCCGTGAACACCGCCCGGGAGACCCTGGGCCGCACCGTGCTGGACTTCGACCGGGCGCTGGACGCCCTCGTGCATGGCGGCGCCGTCGCCGGCGAAGGCGGCCGGCCCCGGCGCATCGGCGCCGTGCGCGGCACCGAGGCCCGCCAGGCCCTGGCCGGGGCCTCGGCCATCTGGCTGCAGGTGGGCCCGCCCCTGGCGGACCTGGCCGCCGGCGAGTTCTCCATCTTCAGCGCCGCCGGGCAGCAGGCCATGCGGGACCTGCGCCAGGGCAGCCTCGAACTGAGCGCCCACCTGGCCCAGGCCGCCGCCGCCTGCGCCCCCGCCGGCGACGGGCCCGGCCGCGCCGCCATGGCCGCCCGCCTGCTGGCGGGCGCC
>JBHEPC010000224.1:0-5931 GCA_046260475.1 Candidatus Krumholzibacteriia bacterium
GCCCAGGCCCAGCAGCCGGGTCGCACGCTCGAAGCGGGTGGGCGAGGGCAGGCGGTCGCGGCGCAGGTCGGAACCTCCAGGTCGGCGACGACCCGATCCTACCACGGCCCGGCCCGGGATGCGACCCCCGGCCGGGCCCGCAACGGCTGGAGGCCGCCCTGACGGGCGGCCTCCGTGCTCTCCCTCTTGCTCCCGCCTACCGGTAAAGGGACTTCACCCCGCCCCAGCTGGCCTCGGTCGTGGGCACGGCGCAGTCGCCGTTGATGGTCGCGACCGGAATGGTCGGGCCGCCCGTGGGCTGCTGCAGCGGAATGATGATGTTGTAGTCGTCGCCGTCCAGGTACGCCGGCTGCTCCTCGGGCGCCGAGTGGAAGTAGACCGCGTCGATGTACCACTGCAGGGGCGTGGCGTCGTCCGTCAGCAGGAAATCGATGGTGGCCACGATGACCGCCGGGTACATGAACGGGTTGTACAGTGGGATCTGGATGCCCACGATGTACTCGTCCGCGCGGCTGGCGAAATTGATCGCATTGCCTTCGAAGGCCACGTTCGTGATGACCCCCGGGCCCTCGACCCAGATCTTGGCTTCCCAGCCGCCCACGCCGGCCTGCTGGGACGTCGGGTGCGTGATCACGATGTACCCCTGCTGCGGGCCCGGCTCCATGGGCACGCAGTTGACGCAGGCGCAGGGATCGAAGTAGATCCCGATGCCGTCGTCGTCGGGGTCCATCTGCGCGAGGGCGTAGCCGTGCGCAAGAACGAGCGTGAGCAGAAAGGCAGCGGTCGCAATCTTTTTCATAATCGATCCCCCTCGTATGACCAAACGATGGCGTTCCGGGACGCTGGTGCCTATCCCGCAGACTACGCCATTTCGCAGGACATGAAAAGTATTTTTTGCGCTAATATCGAAGAATGCCTGGTGGTTGGCTGAGCTTGGGCCTGGGTTTTGCGCATCAGGTGTCAATTAGAATAACAAAAGAGACAATTGCCCCCAGCTTTTACCCCGGACACCCGCCGCCGGGGACCCTCTGCGCCGGCCGTGTCTGGCGCGCGGTCCACCGCGCGGCCGTTGCCCGCCCGCGGGGCAGGTGTTAGATTCGGCGTTCCCCGGCCGCAACGGCAGCGATGCCGGACCGGTCCGCCCGACGGATCCAACGCGCGGGAGCACAGCGTGGACGACATCCGGAGCATGGCCCAGTACGCCCCCGGCGGCCTGGAGGCCAAGTGGTACGACGCCTGGGAGCAGGCGGGCCTGTTCGCGCCGGAGGACGGGCTCGAGGGCAGCCCCTTCGTCATCACCCTGCCGCCCCCGAACGTGACGGGCATCCTGCACATGGGCCACTGCCTGGGCAACTCGATCCAGGACACGCTGATCCGCTGGGCGCGGATGCGCGGCCGGCCGACCCTCTGGGTGCCGGGCACCGACCACGCGAGCATCGCCACCGAGCAGGTGGTCTCGCGGCAGCTGGCGCAGGAGGGCCTGGACAAGCGCAGCCTGGGGCGCGAGGCCTTCCTGGAGCGCGCCTGGGCCTGGAAGGAGCACACCCACGGCCGCATCGTTCAGCAGATCAAGCGCCTGGGCTGCTCCCTGGACTGGAGCCGCGAGGCCTTCACCATGGACGAGGCCCGCAACCGCGCGGTGTGCGAGGCCTTCGTCCGCCTGAAGGAGAAGGGCCTGATCCACCGGGACGTGTACCTGGTGAACTGGTGCCCCCACGACTTGACGGCCATCAGCGACGACGAGGTGGAGTACCGGGAGGTGCAGGGCCACCTGTGGCACCTGCGCTACCCGTTCGCCGACGGGGACGGCCACGTCACCGTGGCCACCACCCGGCCGGAGACCATGTTCGGGGACACCGCCGTGGCGGTGCACCCGTCCGACCCCGAGCGCAGCGGCCTGATCGGCCGAACGGTGCGGCTGCCGTTGACCGACCGCGTGATCCCCATCATCGGCGACCACCATGCCGACCCCGAGAAGGGCAGCGGCTTCGTGAAGATCACCCCGGCCCACGACCCCAACGACTTCGAAGTGGGCCGCCGCCACGACCTGCCGCAGGTGGTGTGCATGACGCCGTCGGGGATCATGAACGAGCAGGCGGGCCGCTTCGCGGGCCTGGACCGTCACGAGTGCCGCCGGCAGGCCGTCGCCGCCCTGGAGGCCGAGGGCCTGCTGGACAAGGTCGAGCCGCACGTCCACCAGGTGGGGCACCACGACCGCTGCGGCACGGTGATCGAGCCCTACCTGTCGCGCCAGTGGTTCCTGAAGATGGACGAGCTGTCCGGACCCGCCGTCCGCGCCGTCGAGAGCGGTGAGATCACCCTCTACCCCGAGCGCTGGGTGGGGGTCTACCACAACTGGCTGCGCAACATCCGCGACTGGTGCATCAGCCGGCAGCTGTGGTGGGGGCACCGCATCCCCGTGTGGTACTGCGGCGGCTGCGGGGCCGAGCTCGCCGCGCCGCAGGCGCCGGCGGCCTGCGACCGCTGCGGCAGCGCCGACCTGGTGCAGGACGAGGACGTGCTGGACACCTGGTTCAGCAGCTGGCTGTGGACCTTCTCGCCCCTGGGCTGGCCCGAGCGCACGCCCGACCTCGTGCGCTTCCACCCCACCACGGTGCTGGTCACCGCGGCCGACATCATCTTCTTCTGGGTCGCGCGCATGATCATGGCGAGCTACGAGTTCCTGGACGAGAAACCCTTCGCCGAGGTGCTCTTCACCGGCATCGTGCGCGACGGCCAGGGCCGCAAGATGAGCAAGTCCCTGGGCAACAGCCCCGATCCCATCGACCTGATCGACGCCTACGGCGCCGACGCCCTGCGCTGCAGCCTGGTGATGCTGACGCCCACCGGCGCGGACATCAATTTCGAGGAACCGACCCTCGAGGTGGGCCGCAACTTCTGCAACAAGATCTTCCAGGCCACCAAGCTGGTGCTGGGCGCGTGGGACGAGGCCCAGCTGGCGGGTACGCCCGCGGACGCGCCCGCGGCGCCGCGCACCCTGGACGTGCACGCGCTGGCCGACGCGGCCGCGTGGGAGGCGGCGCCCGCGGCCTCGCTGGCGGCCCTCTGGCGCGGGGTCTTCGGCGGCGAGCCGCCCGCCGCGGTCGCCGACGCGGACCTGCGCCTGGAGGACCGCTGGATCCTCTCGCGGCTGCTGCAGACCGCGGCGGCCTGCGACCAGAACCTGGAGCGGCGGCGCCTGAACGACGCCGCCTACGAAGCGTTCAACTTCTTCCGCCACGAGTACTGCGACTGGTACCTGGAGGCGGTCAAGCCGCGCCTGCGGGACGAGGCCGCGCGCGGGCCGGCGCTCTGCGTCGCGGTGCTGAACCTGGCGGTCAGCTACAAGCTCCTGCACCCGGTGATGCCGTTCATCACCGAGGAGCTGTGGAGCTGGCTGCCGCCGGCGCGGGGGTTCCTGATGACCTCCAGCTACCCGCGCTGGGAGGGCGCGCCGCCCTTCGCGGCGGCGGCCGCCCGCTTCGCCCAGGTGGTGGAGATCACCGGCGTGGTGCGCAACCTGCGCCATGAGCTGGGCGTGCCGCCGGGCCGGCGCGGCTGGGCGGTGCTGCGGGTCGGCTCGGCGGCCGAGGCGCAGGACCTGGCGGCGGCGGCGCCCCTGGTGGCGCTGCTGGCCAAGCTGGAGGACGTGGCCGTGGTCACCGGCGGCGACGACCCCGCGCCCGCCGGCGTGGGCGTGGCCGGCCCCGTGGAGATCTTCCTGCCCATGGCGGGGCTGGTGGACCTGGAGAAGGAGCGCGCCCGCTTGGCCCGGGAGCTGGAGCGGATCGAAGGCTGGATGCGCGGCTGCCGCGCCAAGCTGGCCAACGCGCAGTTCGTCGCCAACGCACCGGCGGCCGTGGTGCAGCAGCAGCGGGACCTGCTGGTGGAGAACGAGGCCACCGCCGCCACCCTGCAGGACCGCCTGGACGCCCTGGACCGCGGCGCATGAGACCGCGACCCGCCCCGGGGAGGGGACGATGACCGACGAGCCCATCCTCAAGACGCCGGGCGAACTGCTCGGGGAGGCCCGCGAGGCGTCCGGCCGCTCCCTGGCCGAGATCGCCGAACGGACGAAGATCCCCGTGCGCCAGCTCGAGTCCATCGAGCGGGACGAGTACCACCGCCTGTCCGGCCCCCTGTACGTCAAGAGCTTCCTGCGCGCCTACGCCGAGGCGGTCGGCCTCGACCCCGAGACCCTGGTCGACCTCTACGGGCGCTCGACGGGCGAGGGTGCGGCGGCGGGGCCGACGGCGAAGGCCGACGTCTGGGAGACGGAGACCGTCACCATCACCCGGGTCGGCGCGGACTGGGGCCGGTTGCTGGCCTGGGGCGGCGGCGGCGCGGCGCTGGTGGTGGCGGTGTGGTTCCTGCTGCGGATGTTCGCCGCCGGAGGCGGCGGTGCGGACCCCGGCCGGACCGTGCGGCCCCCCGCCGCCGAGCCGCCGGCGACGACGGCCCCGGCGGACACGACCGCGGCCGCGGCGGACACGACCGCCGCCGCGGCGGACACGACCGCCGCCGCGGCCGACGCGGCCACCGCCACCGACCCCGTCGGCGGCAACGCGCCCGCCGGCCGGGAGCTCCCGCCGGGCGACGCGGGCGGCGCGCCCGCGGTTGCGGCCCAGGCCGTGGCGGCGAACGACCTGCCCGCCGCGCCCACCGGCCGCGGCCCCATCGCGTTCGCCGGCGGCGGCCGCTGGCCCGTGCGGGTGCGCCTGCTCGCGGCCGGCCCCCTGGAGGCGGCGGCGCGCTGCGACGGCGAGTCGCGGTTCCAGGCCGCCCGGTTCCCGGCCCACCGGGCCGCCGCGCCCCCGCTGCCGGACCGCGGCGTCGAGCCCGGCCGGGTCTATGCCGTGCGCGAAGGGCTGGTGGCGTACTGGCGGGCCCAGGACCACTGCGGCCTGCGCCTGGACCACACCGACGGCGTCGAGGTCTCCGTGAACGGGGAGGTGCGCGACATCAGCCGCCTGCGCCCGGGCCAGGAGATCATCCTCGACGCCCACCGCTGACGCCATGGGACGCTTCCGGCTCCAGGCCCCGTTCGTGCCCACGGGCGACCAGCCCGCCGCCATCGCCGAGCTGGTGGCCGAGGCGCGGCGGGGCAAGCGCTGCCAGACCCTGCTGGGGGTCACCGGCTCGGGCAAGACCTACACCATGGCCAACGTGATCGCGCAGCTGGACCGGCCCGCGCTGGTCTTCAGCCACAACAAGACCCTGGCCGCCCAGCTCTACGGCGAGCTGAAGGGCTTCTTCCCCGACAACGCCGTCGAGTACTTCATCAGCTACTACGACTACTACCAGCCCGAGGCCTACATCCCGGCCACCAACACGTACATCGAGAAGGACACCAGCATCAACGACGAGATCGAGCGGCTGCGCCTGCGGGCCACCAGCAGCCTGCTCGCGCGCGACGACGTGATCGTCGTGGCCTCGGTGTCGGCCATCTACGGCCTGGGCAACCCGGAGACCTTCCGCGAGAGCCGCCTCAGTTTGAAGGTGGGCCAGGTCAGCGAGCGGGACGACCTGCTGGCCCACCTGGTGCGCATCCAGTACCGGCGCAACGACGTCGAGCCCGACTTCGGCACCTTCCGCGTCCGCGGCGACACCGTCGAGATCCGTTCCGCCTACGAGGAGCGCATCCTGCGGGTCGAGCTCTGCGGCGACGAGGTCGAGCGCCTGGCCTGGATCGAGCCGCTGAGCGGCCGCAGTCTGGGCGAGGTGCCCGACGCGGTGATCTACCCGGCGACCCAGTTCGTCAGCGCCCCGGGCGGGCTGGACGGGGTGGTCGACGCCATCGGCCGGGACCTGGAGCTGCGCCTGGGCGAGTACGACCGGGACGGCCGCGTGCTGGAGGCGCAGCGCCTGGCCTCGCGCACCCGCTACGACATGGAGATGATCCAGCAGATCGGCCACTGCGCGGGCGTGGAA